>JAHJRI010000373.1 GCA_018830885.1 bacterium
CAGCATCAAAGGGTTGATGTTTCAAGAACCTTGGAAGCTATGAATGGCTTCCAGGAGTTCCATGGATGGACTTGTGCGTTTCTTGAAAGAACAACCCTTTGGTGCGGTAAACTCGATAATTTTAGCTAATCAAGGTGCCCTTATTTTATCATGGATATTTTTGGCATTTTGGCTTAAACTACCACCCGTAACCGTATCACTCTAAAATATCAAACGATGTTTGAGCTGGATGCTTTTTTTGCTGTTGCTGGATCACTCAGGTCTCTGTCAGCCATGCTTTTCAGTTCCGTTGGCAGTGGTTGAACGGTGATTTAGCGATGGATCGGGTTTTCACAATCCAGATCGTTTGCTTTTAATGATGCCTCAAAAAGGGAGGAGCAATGAATAGAAAAACGCGGTTTTTATTATATATTGCCGGGATCCTGTTGACGGCCGGTTTGATGCTCAGCAGCTGCGCGAAGTCAAAACCGGCAGCGGCGGGAAAGTCCTCACCATGTATTGCTGAAGATAAAATAATGCAGGAGATCGCATCCGAGGCCCAGCTGGAGGAATTCAGCTGTTTCTTCAAGCAATGGGAAGGATCCAATACGTTACATTTTAAAGTTGGCCTGAAAAACAAGTCGAGTTCACCCCAGCGATTCAAGGTCCATATTTTTCTGGACAACGGTAAAGCGGTCGGTGGGTTGATTCCCCGTACCACAAAAGGAGGGCTGATTAAACCAGGGGATACGGCCGATTTTGTTTATCCGGTGTCGGGCATGCCTGATAAACCTGGCGAAATCACGCTTGTTGTGAAACCAATTAGCGAATAATTCTGCAACCCTTCTCAAGGAGGAAAACCGTATGAAACGAAAAAGCTTTGTCCTGGCTCTGATTGCAGCCGTTTCAGTGTTTATGGTCAGTCCCGCAGTGGCAGGGACCACATTTGTTTCCATCGGCACCGGTGGTACCGGAGGTATTTACTATCCTTACGGGGGTGGTGTCGCCGAGATCTGGTCCAAAAAGGTTCCCGGCGTCAAGGCCGTTGCTGAAGTGACCGGGGCCAGTGTCGAGAACGTCAAACTGGCGCACAAAGGGGAAACCGTCATTGGTGAAGTGATGGGTGACGTTGCTGTGGCCGGTTTTGAAGGGTTGTCCAAGTTTAAGGGCAAGAAGCATGACATCCTTTCCATGGCCATCATGTATCCCAATCTTCTTCAGGTGGTTGTCCTGAAGGACAGCGGGATCACCAACATCGAACAGGTCAAGGGGCGCAGTATCAGCAGCGGCAGCCCCGGCAGCGGAACCAACTTCATGGCCGAGACCGTGTTCAAGGCCCTGGGAATTCCCCTGGACTCATACAAGGACAGTCGACTCTCCTTTACCGAAACGGCGAACGCCCTGAGGGACAAAACCATTGATGTCGGTATCTGGTCCGTGGGTCCCGGAACGAGTTCCATACTCGATCTGGCCACCACCCATGACATCCATATCCTCACGTTTACCCCGGCACAGGCGGAACGCATCCTCGCTGCAAATCCCACATACTCTTATGTTGATCTGGCCGGCGGGGTGTACAAAGGTGTGGATACATCGGTTCCCACCATCGGGGTCTGGAATGTGATGATCTGCCAGAGCACCCTGACAACCGACCTGGTGTACAGTCTGGTAAAGGCGTTGTATGAGAACAACGACTACCTGCTGAAGATTCATCCCTCGGCCTCCTATACCATACCGGAGAATGCGGTCAAGTATTCGCCCATTCCGCTGCATCCGGGGACAATCAAGTATCTGCAGGAAAAAGGGATTGCGGTCCCCGCAAAGCTGATGCCATAGGGTGCGGGTGTTGATCCATCCGAACCGCTGGAAGATGGTGTGGGTTGTGGGTTCGATCATCCTGGTGCTTGGGATTGCCGGGTTTATTATCCCCGGCGGTCTCGAACTGCGGGTCACCCATCTGAAAAGCGGTCGCGTGCTTCTGGTTTTGCCGCTGAAACCCGGTGAACGCTTTACCATTCACTACTACCACTCCGTGGAAAATGCGCCCATCTGGGAGGAACACAGTGTGGACAAAGACGGTGTCATTTATATCGAGGAGGAACGGTATGAGAAGTTTGGCGCCGGGATGGGCAAAATGCCCGGGGTGGGACGCATGGTTCGTAAGGGGCCCTATGAGGCGATCGTAGAGATGCATATGCCGGTGGGCGAATTTATCCTGCGGGTCGGCAGCCCGGGTGTTGATCACACGGTGATCTGGCGGGATTACAGGGAAAACCTGTCCCGAAGCGTACCCCATGAGGCGGTTCAGTTTTCAGCCAGACCCGTCGGTTATTTTTATTACCTGTGGCGACACCTCGTTCCACATCCTGCGACTCCTGGAATCAGAGACAACAATGACGACAAAGACAATTCCCAGAGAAACTGAAGATCAGAACCACCTGCTGGTCATGGCGACCGCCAAAATAGTCATGGTACTGGCTGTCTGTTTGAGCCTGTTTCAGCTGTACACGGCCGGCATCACCGCCATGACAGCTCTGGTGCTGCGGTCCATCCATCTGGGCGCCATCCTCAGCCTGACCTTCCTGCTGAAACCCCCCTTTCCCGGAGCCCGGAAAGACAGAATCACCATCTGGTTTATCTTGGACTGGATCCTGCTGGCAATCGCCGTGTACTGTGTGGGGTACATCTGTTTCAACCTGACCGCCATTTTTGAGCGACAGGGGGACTGGTTGACCAGCGATGTGGCCGTGAGCGTTATCGGGACGATACTGGTCGTTGAAGCCTGTCGGCGGGTCATCGGCACCGTCATGACCGGAATATGCGTGTTGGCCGTGCTTTATGCGCTTTTTGGACCTTACATGCCGGATCTGATCATCCACAAGGGGTACAGTATCGAACGGATTGCCACCACCCTCTGGCTGACGACGGAAGGCATCTTTGGTCTGCCGATCGGTGTGGCCGCGACGTTTGTATTTGTGTTTGTGCTTTTTGGTGCCTTCCTTGAGGTGACCGGCGGAGGAAATTTTTTCATTGATCTGGCTTACGCGCTGACCGGCCAGTTCTCCGGGGGGCCGGCAAAAACAGCTGTCGTGGCCTCGGGTTTTATGGGGTCGGTGTCCGGTTCCGCGGTAGGGAACGTGGTGGCCACAGGGTCGTTTACCATCCCCATGATGAAAAAGGTCGGTTATCGTCCCCACGTCGCCGGTGCAGTGGAGGCGGCGGCTTCCACCGGCGGGCAGCTGATGCCCCCGATTATGGGGGCGGGGGCGTTTTTGATGGCGGAATTCACCAACACCAGCTATCTGACCATTGTCAAGGTGGCACTGGTTCCCGCCATCATGTACTATCTGACCGTTTTGATGTTTGTTCACTACGAGGCCCAAAAATATGGGTTGAAGGGCCAGCCGAAAGAGTCGCTGCCCAAGGTCATTGATGTGGTTAAAAAAGGTATCCATTTTATTGTGCCGGTAGGTATCCTGATCTATGTCCTGATGATGAATTATTCGCCCATGATGGCGGGATTTGTAGCTGTTATCAGCATCCTGGGCGCAAGCCTGACTGCGAATACGGTACGCTGGATGCTGGGCCATGGTGCCGGCGCGGCTGCCGGGTCCAGTCGTTCCGGGTTTCTGGCGTTCAGCCTCTCGGAGGGCATGCAAATCCGCAATGCCCTGGAAAGGGGGGCCATCAACTGCATCATGGTGTCTGTTGCCTGTGCCGCCGCCGGTATTATCGTGGGTATGGTGACCTTGACCGGTATGGGTCTGAAATTCTCCAGCCTGGTGATTGACTTAAGCTTCGGGATCAAGGTACTGGCGATTCTATTGATCGGTGCAGCTTCACTGGTATTGGGCATGGGGCTGCCGGTCACAGCCAGCTACATCGTCCTGGCGACCCTGGCCGGACCGGCGCTGCTGGACATGGGGGTGCCGATCCTGGTGGCGCACATGATCGTCTTCTGGTACTCCCAGGACGCCAACGTAACGCCGCCGGTCAGTCTGGCCAGTTTTGCCGCTGCCGGGGTTGCGGGTGCCAATCCGATGGAGACGGCGCTGGTCTCGTGGAAACTGGCCAAGGGGCTGTACATTATTCCCATCGTCATGGCCTATCGACCGCTGCTGGGCATGGGGCCAAACTACGAACTGCTGCACTGGGAGGTCGGGGTGACGATGGTGACGACCACCCTGGGGCTGATCGCTTTTGCGTCGACGCTGGAACGATACTGCCTGCGACGTGCCACCTGGGCGGAAACCGGGTTGTTCTTTATCTCCGCCGTCGGTCTGGTCTGGCCGGATTACTGGATCAATCTACTGGGTTTTGTCGCGCTTGTGGCCGCAGTCCTGCTGCAGAAATACTACCAGCCGGAAGGGGAGCGATACGCCGCCTGACAGCGCATGTCAGGACTTCAACGCTGGTCCGGATCAACTCCTATGGTCCGGCCAGATTCTCCCCTGCTATGGGTATGGTTTTGGTTTTGAATGGTTCAGCAGTACCAGCACCATATCCAGGCTGATGATAACCTCCGGCAGTTTCCGCGCTGCGGTTGCCTGCCCGGCGGTATGTGGCGCCAGTTCATTTGCCCTTGTAGACCGGGGTCCGTTTTTCCATCCGGGCGGTCAGCGATTCGGCAAAATCAGCGGTGGTCCAACAGTTATTCAACCCCTCGTTTTCAAGGTCGAGGGCTTTTTCGATCGCCTCGATATAGGGCTTGTGAAAGGCCCGCTTCATCTGCTGAATCGCGTAGCCTGCACCGGCTGGCGGGATGAGCTGTCTGGCCTGCTCCCGGACATGGTCGAGAAGCTCAGCGTGAGGCAGCACCGCATTGGCGATATTCAGCTCCAGGCACTCCTGGGCGGTCAGCTTCCTGGCGAAATAGATAATCTCCTTGGCCTTCTGGAAGCCTAGCAGGCGGGGCAGCAGAAAGGAAGAGGCGAGTTCCGCGATAATGCCCAGCCTGGAAAAGGGCATCTGGATCCAGGCGTGTTCGGACATGTAGATCAGGTCACAGCCTGCCAGGGTCATGGTGAATGCCCCCCCGATGGCCAGCCCGTTCATAGCCGCCAGAATGGGTTTGTAACAGTTGAACAGTTTGACCGTCGCTTTCTTCTGGGCGATATCCTTCATGTCGATCTGCTGCATGACCTCATCCGGAACATCCTTGAATGCATTCGGATTGAAATAGCCCCCGCTGCTGTAAGCCTCCTTAAGGGGATCGTCCAAGTCCGGATCCTTTGCCCCGGTCAGGATCATGGCTCCCGCCGTATCATCTTTCTCGAAATGATCAATAGCCCAGAATATCTCGAGAAAGGAGACCGGGCTGAGCGCGTTTTTGCGTTTCGGTGTGTTGAAGGTCAGGGTCACGATCCCTGTGGCATCCTTTTCGTATTTGATATCCTTGAGTCCGCTCCGAAAAGTCGTTTTCCAAATATTGAGAAAAAATCGGATCGTGAAATAGCTCGAGGATTAAAAAACTCGAGCCTTCAAATGGTAAAGAGACCCCCTAAATTTTCCAATTTCGGGAAATTTGGACTTTTTGG
>JAHJRI010000374.1 GCA_018830885.1 bacterium
CCGCCAATCGTGAGCGTCCGGCCCCGGGTGCCGCCCTCTTTCCGGGTTGCCCCCAGGGTGACGGTCCAGACGGGCAGTTCACTGGTCTCTTTTTTGATGTGAAATCCCGTGACGGCCGCGAGTCTCTCTTTTGCATGCGGCACGGGGGGGTGCGGTTCAGCGGCAGGGACCTCCTGCCGGTCCGTCTCCACTTCCCGGAGCTGAGGCTGAACCGGTCCGGGGTCAGGACCTGCCTGGCCCAGAAACCGGCTGCTCAAGGTGCTGATGATATCCTGGACGATGTCACGGGTCACGGTTGTCTTGAGATCTCGGGTAATATCGTCGATGATCTGTTGTTTGAACTCGGCCAGGGTTGTCGGATCGACCCCTTGGCTGGCAGGCGATTTTTCAGCCTCAGCCGGTGGCCTGATATCCGTATCAACGGCCTGTCCAGGGCCCGGGGCGGTTTTCACGGGTGGGGTAACGGCGCCCGGCTGCGGGTCAGAAGCGGCATCGGATTCCACAAAAAGACCCATATCCGGCAGGTGGAGGGTCGGGTGGTCCACCTTTTCCATGAAGGATCGGATTTCATCCGGATTGGTGGCGATGCCCTCATCCGCAATCTTATCCATCATGTCCGGTAGTCCCAGGTCGTTGAATATCTGGTTCAACTCGGGTCCCAGCTGCTGTTTTAACTCCCTGGGCATCCAGACCAGCCGCTGATGCCCCCCTTCGGCGGCCAGGAACTTTCTGGAGGTCAGGAACACTTTACCCATGCCCATAAAACCGGGGGTCTGCAAACCACCCCCCACATTACCGGCCAGGCTGGAAAAGGTCATGCCCACCGGGGTGTCGTCCGGAAACTCGCGGTTTACAATCATGATCCCGTTGCATTCCGGGACATAGGCGCAGATGGCCTCAAAACAGCCGCAGCTGGTCATGGGCCGGTCCATGATCGAATAGGCACAGAAGGCGGAGACGGTTTTATGACTGTTGATGTAGACATAATCATTGACCCCGGACCAGATCCCTTTCTGGGGATCGATGATCTCGCCTTTCTTGACCGGCTGGTTGGGTCCCGTTTCGTCGATTTCATGGGCGGCCTTTCCGTCCAGCCAGTTATAGGCGCCGCAGAGGCCGAGCCGTTCCGGTGTGATAATACAGACATGGTTGGGGGCAAAGGACTGGCACAGGAGGCAGGAGTAAAAGGTATCGACCGATTCGTCGGTCATGGATGCCAGCCGCAGGTTCCGTTCCTTGTAGATCTGTCTGGCGACGGTGAGTCGCTGTTTGACCTCTGCGCCATCCGTGATCAGGGTGATTTTGACTTTATCGACGATGGCGGGGTACTCGGAGAGAAATTTGGCATGGATGATCTCTCCATAATCTTTCAGACGCAGGCCTTTTTCGAAACCGCTTTTGGAAACCCGGGTCCAGACAATATCCCGCTGGCCCATATGCCAGATCCCTTCGGCTCCGTTGAGCAGATGGTGGACCTGACGTTCCAGGATGGGTTCGAAATCCGGCTGCATTTTCCGTCCGGCCACTTCGATCCAGATTGCCAGGGGCAGGGCACCACCCTCTTCGACCTGGTCGATATCGGGTCCGATGATCTCGATGACCCCATCGTCGATCTGATCGAGATTGACCGAGGTTACAAATTCGAAGGCGTCGGTCAGGTTGCCACCGAATTCAACCCGGACATCTGTTTTGCGGATACGTTCCCCTTCAAAAGCGACGCCATAAGGCACCGGGATGGGCACCCGGGTCAGTTTTATCTTGCAGCCCCGAACCTCCAGGGCTTTTTCCACCATGGTTTCATAGGTGACATTGGCGACAACGTGCTCGTAGGTACAGACACCGGTCGGCAGGATCTCCGGGATATCGGTGTCGGCAATGGTCGGAAATCCGTAGTTGATGGCCCCGGCCGCCATGGCATATTTGTCCGGGGTGACCTCACCCAGGGCCAGCACAAAGGCGAAGATCCGGTTTTTGTTGTAGCGCAGGTTGGCCTCGAAATCCCCCGGGCGGACACCGCCAAAGGAGAGTGCGGCCCTGTTGGCAAAACCAAGGGCATAAACCAGGGCCGACACATCCTTTCCGAACGGCACCAGCCGTGTCTCCCATCCCAGCTGGATGCCCTCAGCAGCCAGTTGATCCGCAAACTGGATACCATTGGTTTCACCGGCCATAAAAACGTACAGGTTTTTTTCCTGGAGCTCCCTGGCGATTTTTACGGCAATGTCATTGGATGGTGCGGCACCCGTAATGGCGGCGAACCCGGGGGCGGTGCCATCCACGAACTCCACCCCCCGTTCCCGCATGATCACGTCATTGGCTGCGCCCAGCCAGATATCATCGACCGGTGGGGGCCCGATCAGGTATTTGCAGGCTTCAATGATCTCTCCCGAGAAGAGGGATGCCATGCCCGCATCGAGCGCGTTGCCCAGGTAGGGCAGCCAGTGGTTTTCCGACGGTCTGGCCGGCAGGAGGTTCTTGGTCTGGTTCAGGACCCTGCGCATATCCGCCAGGGTTTCCACCTTCTCACCGGTGAATGAATAGATAATCGGGAGGTAGTATGCGGTTCCCGGAAATGCAACGGCCGCTGCTTCGCCTTTCTGCGCAATGGCTGCTTCCAGCATCGTTTCGGCCCTGACGACCCATCCGATGGCACCTTCGATGGCGCTGCCGCAGATGATCTTAGACATTGAGCTCTCTCCTGTCTTTCATATCAAACAGTTTTCGTTCGGCTTTCTGATCGATACCCAGTTTTTTCCGGGCCTCATCCAGCAGTTGCATGATCAGTCCGGCTGCCTGTTCCGGATCTTCACACTCGTGAAAGGAGGCCCCGAAATGCTCCCGGGCGCCGTGATTAAGAAAATTGCGCACATTGTCCGAGCCGGCGATGCTGAAGGGCTGTCCCAGGACAACGTCAATTCCGGAGGCGACAAAATAGGTGCCGATGGCAATGGCCTTTTCGCTCATCCATTCCGGAGCGACGCCCACGGCGGGAATCTGGGAAAGATCGTCCCCCAGTCCCCCCTCGAGTACGATTTCCGTTGCTGCTTCCAGGATCCTGGCGTTGTCTACACAACTGCCCATGTGGAGTACCGGTGGCATGCCAACGGCCTCACACACCTCTTTCAAGCCCGGCCCCGCATTTTCCAGGGCCGCTTCCGGTAGCAGCATCCCCTGTTTTCCCGAGGCGATGGCCGCGCAACCGGTCTTGAGGACCAGCACATCCTGTTGGATCAGTGTCCGCGTCAGCTGGTTGATATAGGCGTCCACCTGGGTTTTGGGGTTGTTGCAGCCGACGATACCGACCACACCCTTGATTCTGCCGGATATAATGGCGTCGTTCAGCGGTCTGAAGGAACCCCGGAATCGGCCACCCAGCATATACTTGATGGCATCGACACTGAATCCGCCGATAATCGCCCGTTTATCTCCGGGAATCGCCACTTTGTCCGGATCCCGGTTCTTAAAATTGTCGATGGCCCGGATGACCAGTTTTTTAGCGGACGCCATGGCATTGTCGTGATCGAAGGCCATATGTGTGGCGCCACCGGTTTTGGCGATATCAGAGGTTGAAACAATCTCCGTATGGTAGGATCTGGCAACGTCCGGCAGGCTGGGCATGCAGCATTGCACGTCGATGACCATGGTTTCCACGGCGCCGGTGATGATGGCCAGTTCCTGCTGCAGAAAACTGCCTGCAATAGGGATCCCGTGTCTCATCAAAATCTCATTGGCGGTACAACAGATGCCCGCCAGGGTAACGCCGGCAGCCCCGACAGCGGCGGCGGCTTTTTTGATCTCGGGATCCTGGACGACAACCGCCATCATTTCTGACAGTTCCGGTTCGTGGCCGTGAACCAGAATGTTGACCGTGTCCTCTCTCAGAATTCCCAGGTTGGCATCACTGCGGACCGGTTCCGGCGTGCCGAAAAGGATGTCCGCCACGATCAGCGCAATTCGGGATCCGCCCCAGCCGTCGGCCAGGGCTGTACGAAATGCCTGGTATATCAGGTGCATATAGTCATGATCGACCCCCATGGTCGTTCGGTGCATCGATTCGACAACCATGCGGTCAATACCCAGGGGGGCGACGGACTGCCGCTGCCATGTGTTCTGCTGCTTCAAAGGCGCCAGTTTGAGGGTTTCCAGGGGTTCCTCCTGGGACATGTATTCACCCAGGAACAGGTTGGCCAGATCCAGGGCGACATCGTTCCTGGAACGCCCAGTCTCCTCGATGCCATAGGCGCGTGCCGCTTTGCGCAGGGCTCTTTCATCCTTGATCTGGTAGTCGTGATCCTGACCCTGGGCTACTTTCTTCAGGCGCAGGACCAGGTGCCGGCCATGATCGGAATGGGCTGATGTTCCCCCCACCACCTCCCGCAGGTAGTTTCTGGCAACAATGGTGTCTGCATTGGCCCCGCAAACCCCCAGGGGGGATTTTTTTGTGATCCGGCAGGGACCCATATGACAAATACGGCAGCAGATCCCCGTTTTTCCGAACTTGCACTGGTTCTGCTGGGTATCCATACGGGAAAAACAGGTATCAATACACTCCAGACCGGCTTTTGCCAGAAGCTCACGGGAGGCGGTATCGGATACACGGTCGATCATCGGGTTGATTTTCATGTTATATTCTTTTCACGTTACGGGAACGGGCTGTATGGGCTTCAGACCATCGGATCCTGTTCCTTGGATCACATTGCAGTGGGGGTGTCGACCCTGATATTTAAAGAGACCTTGATTCATTAAAACCCTCTAAGCATCAAATGGTTGGTGTTTCAAGAACCCTGGAAGCCACGGTTGGCTTCCAGGAGCTCCATGGATGGACTTGTGCGTTTCTTGAAAGACCGACCATTTGGTGTGGAAATAGCCGATGATTGCCGGGCCCCGCCAAACAGAAGATTCACTGGAGAAAGGTCCGCAGCAGGCTGTCCAGTTGACCGATGACCTCGTTTTCCTCTGGCAGGGAGAAGAGACTCCGGCCCTCCTCGGCGACAATCGCCAACGCTTCATTATCGGGAATGCCCAGCACCAGATCAATCCCGAGCTCGTTTTTGAGCTGTTCCGCTCTTGCCGGCAGGCGGTTGCCGCGGATGCGATTAACAATAATCACCGCATGGTCGAATTCGATCTGCATCTCTTTTGCCAGCGCGTACAACCGTTCGACAGTCCTGAGTCCGGATTCTGATGGATCGGTGACCATGATGAACAGGTTGACCTTCTGCACGATGCGCCGGGAGAGATTTTCCAGCCCGGCCTCATTATCCAGAACCACGTATGGATACTGGGACGCCAGTCGATTGAGGACAGACTTGAGGACATTGTTGGCATAACAGTAACAGCCCGGGCCTTCCGGCCTGCCCATGGCGATCAGGTCGAAATCGGCCGCCTCGACCAGACTTTCCTCGATTTTCAGCTCCAGCAGTTCCTGTTTCGATATCCCGCTGGCCATTCCCTTGCCGGCGATTTCCCGGGCCTCTTCCCGAACCCCGCCCACGGTGCTGGTGGCTGTAACCCCCAGTGCCGCATCCAGGCAGCTGTTCGGGTCTGCATCCATGGCCAGGACCGGTTTCTTCTGGTGTGCAATCAGGCGGGTGACAATCAGGCCGGCCAGGGTCGTTTTGCCGACACCACCTTTTCCGCTGATGGCGATGATCGTGCTCATGGTTAACGGTTCAGGGGTTTTTGATGATACCGCATCCGTTTCTAGAAAGATCGTGATGACGGTTGAGACCGACGGGACAGATCCCCCCGGCAATGGTTCACTGAACCGGTTGCAAGAGACCGTCCAGCATCGTATTAAATATTCTTCTCAGATCCGGATCTGCTGTTTCCAGCAGGGTCTGGTTTTTCTTGTCAGCCAGACGAATGGATTCCTGGTAGGGAATCGTGC
The DNA here is from genome assembly GCA_018830885.1 of bacterium. Taxonomy (GTDB): domain Bacteria; phylum SAR324; class SAR324; order XYD2-FULL-50-16; family XYD2-FULL-50-16; genus JAHJRI01. Next base: position 5,891 of record JAHJRI010000374.1, read on the forward strand.
CGAGCAGGGGATAATCCGGAAATGCCCGTTCAATGAAGGCCTGGTCATCCGGATCGACCACCTTGTTGGCCACGATGCGAATGGCAGGAATTCCGATCTCCCTTGACATGTCGATGATCCGACGGGCACAATCAATCGCTCTCTGGCCGGGCTCCACCACGATCAGCATCGTATCCACCCCACGGGCAGTGGCCCGGCCCAGGTGTTCGACGCCCGCTTCCATATCCAGGATCAGAAAGTCGTCTTTATACAGGACCAGGTCTGTGATCAGTGAACGGATAAACACACTTTCCGGGCAGGCGCAGCCGCTGCCGCCTCTCTCGACAGCTCCCAGGACCATCAGCAGGATGTTCTCGTGTCTGAACGCCAGGAGGTCCGCCACATCTGCCACATCCGGGTTGAGTTTGAACATCTGCCCGTACTGTTTGACCTTGGCTCCGGTCCTTTCTTCGATCAGGGCAGTCTGTCGGGAGATGGGAACAATGCTCCGTCGTTTCTCCTCAGAAATTCCAAGGGCTGCTGCCAGGTTGGCGTCCGGATCCGCATCCACGGCCAGAACCCTTTTCTGACGGCCCGATAAGAGCAGGGCCAGGGTTGCCGCGACGGTTGATTTTCCAACCCCCCCTTTTCCTGATATGGCCAGTTTCATCGTTCGCTCCCCCTCATTTATGGATACCGTTGCCTGAGATAGTCCGACAGTTCCCCGGTCATCCTGAAAACGCGTTCTGCGTCTTCGGGTGCCATGGAACCGGTTCCACAGGAAGGGGTGATCATGGACTGACGGATAATTTTTTCTTTGTCAATCCCTTTGGCTGCCAGTTCGGTGATCGTCCGCGCCAGTCTGTCCGCCAGGCTGGTGACGGTCTCGTTGCGGATGGCCGTTGAGGTGGGGACGATGCCCCAGGCGATGGTGCCGCCTCTGTCCAGGAATGCGCGGATCGCATCGGGATAGATGGTGATGGATTCCCCAAACTCGTAGGCATCCAGATTCAGGATATCCACCCCTGCATCCACCAGGATACTCCATTCCGTATTGCCGCAGCAGTGAACCCCGGCCAGGGCCTGATCTGCATGGATGGCTTCAATGACCTCCCCCAGGAGAGCCACAATGTCCTCCCGCGTGACCGACACATAGGTTGAACTGCCAAACGCCGAGAGGATGGGCTCATCGATAAAACAGATGATGGTATCGGCAAAGGGGGCAAATTTCTGGATCTGCCAGCGGCATTTCATGGCCAGGGCCTTGACGATCACATCCCGAAATTCTTCGTTGTAGTAAATCGCCCGTTTGTTTTCATCGACGGTGCTTAACGCCACGGTGCAGGGGCCGGTGGTCTGAACCTTGAGAAAGGGATAATGGGCTCCGGTCTCCTGCAGCCGGTTCTCCAGCGCAACCATCCCGGCGGCAAAGGCCGGACTGATGGCCATGCTCGAGCAGTCACCGTTGCCTTCGTCCGGATCCATGGCCGTGATGTAGGATTCGTAAAACCCGGCAAACGGCTCCGAATAGTCACCGGTGGTATCGAAATACATCCGGCTTTTTTCCTCGTCGACGACGACACAGGGCAGACCTTCCGAGTACTGGACCTCCATCTGTTCATGCAGTCCTGTCTGGGGCAGCTGCGGCCATGCGGGTGCCTCCAGCATGGTCGAGAGGACGGTTTCCACAGCTGTGGCCGCATCCAGGTGAGGCATGCTGCCGATCATCGTGGCCATAAATCTGGGTATACTTGCCATTTTCTATTTAAAATAGGTGGTTTGTATCTATTCAGTTTGATTTCAGTTCAGCCCCGAAGGTATTGTGATTCAAGAACCTTGGAAGCCATGGATGGCTTCCAGGAGCTCCAGGAGGATTCATGCGTTTCTTGAAGCACAATACCTTTGGGGCGTATACCATGTGAATAGTTACGGTGGTTTGCTGATAGCCGCCTGAACCCCTCTTTTCAGGGTTTTCGGGGGCGTTCATGGTTTCTGTGCTTGTCTATTGTAAAATCAAACCACCCCAAAAGTCCATCTGAAACAGCCGTTAATGGGGGCGTCAGGGCCATACGCCCCTGTCCGCCCGGGGCCTGCCCCCCGGTCTGTTTTTTTCGAGGGCAGTGATCCTGTCCACGAAAACCTGTCGGGCGGTATTTCTGAGCGGGTTTTCCAGCCCCGTTCCAGGCTGGAAAACCCGGTTGCAAAGGGTTTCTTTAATTCAAGTCCTTGAACCCTTTCCCCTCACTGACCAGTTTTTCAATCAGGGCAGCCGGTTTCCAATGGCTTCCCAATTTGGCTTCGTACTCTTTCAGGGTTGCCAGAACCTTGTCCAGACCGATGAGATCGGCATAAAACATCGGGCCGCCCAGGTATACCGGCCAGCCGTATCCGTTGATCCAGATTATATCCAGATCGCTGGGGCGGACGGCGATGCCTTCCTCCAGGATCTTGGCGCCCTCGTTGATCAGCGGGTAGACACAGCGTTTGACAATCTCGTCATCGGAGACCGCCCGCTTTTTGTAGCCCTGTTTGGCCGCAAAGTCGTCGATCATCTGCTTGACTTCGGGGTCCGGAATGGGTGCGCGGTTGCCGGCTTCATACAGGTAGTAGCCACGACCGTTCTTTTGACCCATGCGGCCGCTTTCGCACAATATATCCCGGACGGAGGAGCTGCTCGACGTCTCCTTTTTCCAGCCCAGATCCAGCCCGATCAGATCGGACAGGACGAAGGGTCCCATGGGAAAACCGAAATCGTAAACCACCTTGTCCACCTGTTCCGGTGAAGCGCCCTCGAGAATCACCTGGTCCATCTCGTTTTTTCGCTGGGAGAACATGCGGTTGCCGGCAAAGCCATGACAAACGCCGACAACAACGGCCACTTTCTTGATTTTCTTACCGATGGTCAGTGCGGTCGCCAGTACCGTTTTTGAGGTCTTTGCCCCTCTGACGATCTCCAGCAGCCGCATCACGTTGGCCGGGCTGAAAAAATGGAGACCCAGAACGAATTCCGGTCGTCCGGTCACGGCGGCGATTTCGTTGACATCGAGATAGGAGGTGTTGGTGGCCAGGATGGCGTCCTTTTTACAGATGCGGTCCAGCTTGCCAAAAATCTCTTTTTTGAGGGGCATATCCTCGAAAACCGCTTCGATCACCAGGTCAACATCTGCCAGGTCCTCAAGGGACAGGGTTCCCGTGATGAGGGACATTCGCTTTTCAACATCCGCGGTGGTCATCTTGCCCTTGGAAGCGGTGATCTCGTAGTTCTTTCTGATGACACCCAGTCCCCGGTCCAGGAAGTCCTGCTTGGTCTCAACCAGGGTGACGGTGTATCCGGCATTGACGAAATTCATGGCGATACCGCCACCCATGGTTCCGGCGCCGATGATCCCGACTTTTTTGACATCCAGCTGGGGGGTGTCCTTGGGGATATCCGGAATCTTGGAAACCTGCCGTTCGGCGAAAAATGCGTAGCGCTGGGCGGCGGACTGATGGCCGTTCATCAATTCCATGAACAGCTCCCGCTCCCGTTTCAAGCCCTCTTTGAAGGGCAGATTGACGGATCCCTCCACAGCCTTGATACAGTTTTCAGGCGCAACGAAACCCCGTGCCTTGCGGGCGATGGATTTGCGGAAGGTATCGAAAATCTCACTTTTACCACGGGCCGCTTCCACCTTCTGGTTGTTTGCGCTGACCTTCACCAGCGGGCGGTTTTCCGCCAGGACCTTTCCGGCAAATGCGATCGCTGCTGCCTTCAGATCTCCGTCAACGATTTCATCGATCAGACCGACGGCCAGGGCTTCGGTTGCACCAATGGGGTCACCGATGGCGATCATCTGCAGGGCTTTTTCCGGACCTACCACGCGGGGCAGTCTCTGGGTGCCGCCGGCACCGGGAAGGAGTCCCAGCTTGACTTCAGGAAGGCCGAATTGAGCTGTGGGGACCCCGATTCTGAAATGGCAGCTCAAGGCAGTCTCCAGACCGCCACCAAAAGCAGTACCGTGAATGGCCGCGATCGTTGGTTTGGGAGAGGCATCCAGTATTTCCAGGACCTCGCCCAGACCCGGTTCTTTGGGGGGCTGGCCGAACTCGCGGATATCTGCGCCTGCGCAGAAGGTCCGACCTTCGCAGATGATGACAATGGCCTTGACCTGGCTGTCCTTGACCGCCTGGTCGATGCCGTCTGCAATTCCCTTGCGGACAGGGTATCCCAGTGCATTGACCGGGGGATTGTTGATCGAGATAATGCCGATGCCGTCCTGAACGGTCAATGTGGCAGCTTCTGTAAGCTGGATCATGGTACCTCCTAAAGGATAATATTGTTAACAATCGAACGGGTTGCTATTTCCGGAACGTCTGGAATACCGGTAAACCGGGGGAACATCTGTTTCAGGAAGGTGTTTCCGGAGTTCCCTGCGTCGGCTGGAGATTCAGCCTGGACGCTCGACTACACTGGAAACAGCCCCTTGAAGGGGGGTGTTCATTCGGATCGGTCTATGGGTATTTCAGAGGTCCCTTTTCTTAAAAACGAAGGGGGACAAATGTCAGAAATTGGTTTCCTATTCTCATGAAACGTTTACTCTGTGTCAAGAGTCGAGGTCACCTAAAACCCGAACTTTATCTCAACCGGTTTCCAATGCTTTCAGATAGGCGGAGTAGCGGGGATTGTCAATGGACAGACGACCCATCACCGTCTGGTGCAGATGGGAGATCAACCGCGGGTCCTGCGGGTCCAGCCCCTTTTCCCGGATTCTGCGACACAGCTCGGTATTCAGAACCCGAAGGCTGCCGTCCAGACCGAGGATGGCACTCAACCGTTCCTTTTCACCTATTGCCAGCTCCGGTCCCAGCTGTAGTTCCCTGGCGACGGTTTTCAGGACATTGACGGCCACGCGGGTGTGAAACCCCGTACGTCTGCCAACCTCTGGGATTACCCGGGTTTCCATGAACTCGGTGACCGCCTCGACCAGTTCTCGGGTGGATGGTTTTTCTTCGGTCATTCTGGTTTGTCTCCTGGTTTTCCTGTCTTTTGTTGTGCCCGCTTCGTGGGAATGATAGTTTGTATGAGAATAGCACCCTAAAGCGACTGGTGTGAAGCCGTTTCAGTTGATTAGACGCGTTTCTAGATGA
>JAHJRI010000375.1 GCA_018830885.1 bacterium
AACCGTATCCCACATCGTTCCCCCTTCCAAAGGGGGTGGATCACTCAACCCTATCCAGGGAGAAACAATGGCAACTTCCGAATTAGCCTTACAAACCAACGGTATCCAGATGCACCTCACCGAAACCGGTACCGGTCCGCTGGTGATCCTGTGCCATGGGTTTCCTGAACTGGGCTATTCATGGCGATACCAGATGTCCCCCCTGGCCGAAGCCGGATATCGTGTGGTGGCCCCGGATCAGCGGGGGTATGGAAAAACCGGTCGTCCGGCTGCCGTTGAGGACTATGACATGCTGCAGCTGACCGGAGATATGGTCGGTCTGGTCGAAGCCCTGGGAGAGACGGAAGCCATTCTGGTGGGGCATGATTTTGGGGCCATCGTGGCACAGTATTGTTGCCTGCTGCGACCGGATATCTTCAAGGCACTGGTCCTGTTGAGTGTCCCTTATTCGCCCCGGCGCTGGGGGGATCTGATGCCGACCCAGGTCATGGAACGGCTGGCCGGCGATGGCGTATACTATATCAACTATTTCCAGGAACCGGGAAAGGTCGAAAGGGAACTGGAAAGCAATGTCCGGGAAACCATGCTGAGGTTCCTCTATTCGGCATCCGGCGATGCCCCGCCGGATAAACGGTCCCGCCTGGTTTTTGGAAAAACGGAGCGCTTTCTCGGTTCCGGTTCCCTGCCGGACAAATTACCGGACTGGCTGACGGAAAAAGACCTGGATGTGTACACGGAGATGTTCACCACGTCCGGATTTACGGGACCTGTCAACTGGTATCGCAACCTGGACCGAAACTGGCGTCTGACCCCCTTTCTCACCGGGGCCCCCATTCTGCAGCCAACCCTGTTCATCGAAGGGGAACTCGATGCCGTTCGCCTGATCTACAGCTCTGCCCATAAAATCATGAAAGCCTATATCCCCAACCTGAAAAACATCATCTCCCTCCCCGGGGTCGGTCACTGGATCCAGCAGGAACAGGCGGAGGCGGTTAACCAGGCCATCATCGCATTTCTGGGCCCCCTGCCCATCGGCGTCGGGCAGATGTAACCATCGGACCGTAAAGCCGGTCCGCATCCCCCGTTCACTTCCGTAGCTGGTCATTCCCCGCAAAAACGGGTTGACATTTTGAAAGGCAGACTGTAAACAATATACCGGTCAAAGAGACCATTCAGACAGTCCCCCTCCAGGATTGCGGCAGGTGCGACCATCTGAAACAGGGGGGCGTTGCGGGGCTCGACAGTTGCCACCCACAGCAGCGGCAACCTGTGCCAGCAAGAGGGAGAATTCAGCGGGCGATGCATTCAAAAAATCAAAAACAGAGAGGCAAAATGATGACTAAAAAGGGTTTACGTCAGATGACATTTTTTTTGATCATGGTTTTGAGTTTTTGCACATGGGTCCAGGCAGACCAGAAACCCATTGTTTTGCGATCCTTGATTCAATCCCCGGCCAAAATCAAGTATTCAAAATCATTTGATGCGTATCTGGATGCCGTGGAGCAACGGACAAACGGGAGAGTGAAGTTCGAACGCTACTATTCGGGTGCCCTGGCCAAGGCGCCGCAGATCCTGGACGCGGTCGGCGGCGGGATCGCGGACATCGCGGTGTTTGTCGCCACCTACGCTCCCGGAAAAGTGCCCCTGGCCACCGTGGGTTACCTGCCCGGCGCCTATGACCATGTCTGGGTTGCGGCCAAGGCATATCTGGAACTGTATGAAACATACCCGCCTATGCAGCAGGAGATGAAGCGGAACAACGTCAGGCTGGTCTCAGCCTGGGGCACGGGTCCCTATTTCATCTTTACCAAGCAGAAGGTCACCAGCCTGGAGGATATGCAGGGGCTGAAAATTGCGGCCACAGGACAGATCGGGCTGCTGGTCAAGGCGTTGGGCGGCTCAGCTGTCGGTCTTCCCATCACCGAGTCCTATACCGCCCTCGAACGGGGCACCATTGACGGCGTGGGGTACGGACCGTCAGCCGCAGCCGGTTACAGCATTCATGAGGTTGCCAAGAACCTGTTCCGCATCCGGGTTGGGGGCGGCGTAGGCCCCATTATCTTCAACCTGGACAAATGGGAAAAACTGCCGGCCGACATCCAGACCATCATGCTGGAAGTGGGACAAGCCCATCCCCAATCGGTGGAGCAGATATACCAGATCGATGGTGACCAGGCGTCACTGGAGAAGATGAAAAAAGCGGGGCTGCAGGTGACCGATCCAACACCTGAAATGGCGGCCCGGGTCCAGAAGATCATCACCGACTCGGTCTGGACCAAATGGGCCGCCGATCTGGATAAAAAGGGTCAGCCGGGCACAGAGGTGCTGAACATGTACCTGGATCTTCTCAAAAAGTACGAACCCTTGTCCCCCTTCTAGGGGCTTATACGAGAAAAAGTGTTCCGGCCGGTACAGCGCGTTTTTTCTCACTCAATCAGGAACTGTAATCATTATAACCAATATATTTTTAACACCTCACCAGGGGCACCGGAGGGAATTGA
>JAHJRI010000376.1 GCA_018830885.1 bacterium
CGGCTGCATTAGCTGTGTTATTGGGTTTTTGAGTGAAAAACCAACGGGTGTTGAATAAATGCTCGTCTTGATAATTCATTAGCCATGTTTCGGCATCTCACCGATGCTTTTCGGCTGAGGTCTAGTTAAAAAAGTTCACGTCCAACGTATAGTGATCGATGTAGCACATGAATACGCGCAGCTTTTCTTCTCCGTTTTTAAGTCCGGTAATGCCGGCAGCGAGATTTGCATTTGCAGACTTGACCATGGACTCCAGGAGTGTGGTATATTGCTTGTGACCGGAAAAGCAGAACCGGCCGGCATAGAGCGACAGGCTGAACAGGGGCGGCACCGGTGTTGGTTTGAGCATGAGCATGTCTTCCAGATCGGCAATCATGGCATCCTGTTTTTCGATTTCGGTCAGCACCTCGGCCAGCCGGTCGTAATCCAGTTTGTTGCCGGAATGTTGCTCAGCAAACTTGATCATCTCCTTGTAATCATCGATGTGATACTGCTGGCTGCGATCATCGCCGATACTGGAGGGATAGTTCAGCTGGTAAAACGGTTTGTCCAGGTACTCCGATACAAAGGCAAAGGCATTGGCATTGGTGTCGCAAACACCCGGTGTGTCGCAGATCACAAAATCAATATTTTCACAAAGTCCAGCCAGGACAGCTCCCAGGGCTCCCCGCTGGGAGGAACAGGAGGTTTCCGGCATGCCGGATTCAACGCAGTGGTCCATATAGTCGAACATCCCCCTTTTCCAGACCATGGCGCCGATGGCCGTTAAAATCTCAAAGGTCACTGGCACAATATCCATGGCATACAGAATCGCCGGTGAGTTGCAGAATGTGGTAGCCGCAATCTTTTTCCCCTGCTGGCGGGCGGTCAGGATATTCTCATAATATGCGGCCAGCAGCTCCAGCGTCTCAACACCCGGATCACCACCATCGACAAATGATTTTTCAATTCTCTTGAAGTAAGGAATATATCGATAGGCGAGTTCGGTTTCCTTTTTCGTTCCCCGGGGAAGGTTGGCTGCCGCTCTCAGCGTGCTCCCCATCAGCCAGTCGTAGGGGTATTCCTGTATCTCTGGTCTCATATGGTTTTCCTGATTGGCGTTAAGTCGGTTTCTGCACTATTGTCAATTCGTTCAAGAAACGCGTTGATCCGGAGTTTCATGCGCCCGGCATCGATGTGGGGACCATATTCCCTTTCAACCCTCAGGCAGGGAATACCCATTGCTTCCAGATCTCTTTCAAACAGCGCATTCTCTGCACCATGCAGGTCGCAGAAGCGGATGTTCTGCATGATGACGCCCTGCGCCCGGGACTGGACAATCCTCTCCTTCAGCCTGGCCAGCCGCTCCTTATATTTTCCGTACATCCGGGGGCAAACCGAAGACGCGAGATAGTGAGCCGCCAGCGCTTCAATGGGATCCCCGTCTTCCGACACGTCGTTTCCTTCGAAGCGGATGCCGAAGCAGAGGTTTTCGCCGACGATGAGCGCCTTGCCGGTGTTCTCGATCAGTTCAAAAAGATCAATTTCGTCGCTGATGCTACCCACCAGCATCACACGATGTTTGCCTTCGTTTAAAGATATCTGGCGCTTTTTGAGTTCATTCACCCATCGCTGCAGCTCCTCGGTGTATTCATCCCGGGGCATCACCGTTCCGGCAACGGTCGCGGCAAAGACATCGGTTCCGGAAACCACCACCGCTTCTGTGCATCGCAGGCGCTCTATCTCATTGAGCAGGCGCCGGCCCTTATTGAATTCCCGAATGGCGGTCTGAAGTTTTTCGTTGGTGACACTGACATTGAAGTGGCTTTCCACACTTTTGATCAATAGCTTGATTTCTTCGATATACCAGGCCATTCCATGGTTTTCGGACTTATGCGGCACATCAAAATAGTAAAAATAGTCCGGCACAATACCCTCGAAATCCTCACCGGCCTTTCGCCAGCATTCGTCCAGGCGTCGCATACCGTCACAACCCGGGGTGATTATGGCGCCGTCCAGAAAAGAGAACTTGCCCTTGCCCGCCAGCTGCAGAATACATTTCGGAAAACTGCAGATAAAGGGTCCGAAATAGGTGTCTCCGACCTCCATGCCGTCGGTTTCAATCCCCCGCAACCGAACCGGCAGGATGTCGACGGCATGAAATATTTCAGCAGGGGTGTAGGAGCAGGTATACCCAACCACCGGTTTACCCGCTTGTTTCCATTTTGTAATTGAAGCGCATGCCACCTGGGTGGCAGCATCATGAAAAACGGTCATCTTTTAAACCTCCTCTGTGGCAAACAATGAGCGGAGCGCATTTCTGGCCCGGGCCGCATCGTCTTCATATTCATCATCTGCAGGCTTAATGACATCACAGATCCAGGTAACCAGACCCGGGACAGTTGCTCTGGCCAATGGCTTGAATTCCTGACTCACCCCGTTAAAAAGCCGTCTGGAGGCTTCAGCCAGTTCATAGCTGTCCACAGCACTCACAAACTCGCTGGCAAATCCTGTATACAGGGCCGGCTTTTCATCTCCCAGGCGATTGATGATCCGCAGCGTGTTGTTCAATACTTCGGCCAGTTCCTGGACATCATAGGCAGAGAGTTGCAGTTCAAGGGACTTCGCCATCTCCTCGTCATCCTGCGATTCCCAGGCGGACAGGCGCTGGTTGATTGCTTTCAGGCGAATATTGGTGAGCGCAGGCCCCATGGTCCGGTTCAGAAGCCTGAGCTCCGTTTGACTGTTCACCGCTGCTGCAAACGCCTGACCGATGACGGCTTTGGTTTCCGCCAAAGCGATCCTGGCTTTCCATAAGGTGCTGGGATCGATCTGGGCAACGATTTCGTCTATCTTTCCTGACAGGACCCTGGGCAGCTGGGGCGCCCCGGGTTCTCCCAGCAGGGCACTGCCGGTGTGGATTTTTCTGGTGATTTCCGTGAGCTGGCCAAACACCCCGGCCACAGAGTCGCTGTTGATTTCCCGCACAAATGACAGGATCACGTCAGTCAGCATGTCCGGAGGGAGCTCATTTAACCTGCCCACTGAAATATCGAGGGTATCGGTCAGAAGATTTACCAGGGACGGCAGCAGGGATAGAATCATGACCATTTTGGCCGGATACTGCCACAAAACGGTGTTGACCATTTTGACAAAGGCATGGCGGTCTTCGCCAGAGTTGTCAAACATTTCCCTGATTTCACCAAAATCGACGGATTCCACCCATTTTTGAAACCCGGGAGCCAGGGTTTTGGCGAAAAATTCCGGGTCCTCCTGATGAATACGATTGATACGCCGGCACGCCCAGTTGACTAATGCTCCGGTTTGGACGGTGGGTATTGTTGAAGTGATGTCATTAAAAAGTTTCTTTTTCCCTTCTGAAGGCATCGCATCGACGGTGTTGGCGATTGTGCCAAGAATATCAAAGGCCCCGTTCAGTGCGTCCGACAGTGGTTGGCTGATGTTTTCAATAAACTGCGGATCTGCAAACAGACGCTGCAACTCCTTGTCACCCGAACTGTCCTGCGGTCGGTCAAGGCGCTTTTTCAGATATCTCCCCACCCGCTTCAGGACAAATTTTCCGATTTTGCTCTCTTTCGCAAAAATGTCCAGCAGATCCGGAAGCATGTCGCTTAAGGCCTGCCTAACTTCACGCGTCTGGAGAATGTCGGCCAGTGCGGTGTTTTTCTCCGCTTCTTTTTCCATGATGGGTTCCCTTTGTTAATTTAAAATAAACCGGTGTGCGATCTCCCCCGCTTCCGCTCAATCAATGCAGTGAGATCAAGGGACCAACACAACAACTCTCAGGATCGTTGACACGATCAGATTGCCGCCGCAATACGATCCTGTTTTTCAGAAACCGAGTCAGCTGCCAGCAGGTGTTTAGCCAGCCGTTTTCCCAGGGCGATGATCGAGGTTGTCGGTGGAAGACCCCACTCCTGCGGCATGACAGAGCAGTCGCAGACATAGAGGTTGTCGAATCCGGTTTTCAGGTTGGTGTCCACCAGGTCACCGATTTTTACGGTTCCTCCGGGGTGTGCAGCGACCTTATAGCTTCTGTAAATATCGGTGGCACCCGCATTGAGCAGGATGCGCCTGGCATGCTCGGCCCCCTTATCCAGCTTCTGATTATCCTCCCGGGTCAGCCGTTTATTCACCCAGCCATTGTTCGAAACAGATCCACCCAGCTCGTCTCTGACCTTAATCATGATGGGAAGCGTGTCCGCATAGGAAAAGGCCTGCCTGACTTTCAGAACCTCCAGATCGAAGGCGACTTTTAGCATGTGGGGCAGGTTGAAATCAGTGAGGACGATACCGTCCTCTGCGAAGTGGATGCCCGCGCTCATGGGAACCGCCTTGCCGTTGCCCAGTCCTTTGATTTTTCCGTATACATAAATGAGCGGGTCAAAGAAGAAATTGTATCCGGCTTCCTTGATGCCACTCTGGCGAAGAATAAGCGGCGAACCAATTCCACCGGCGGCAATGATGATTTTGGGTGCGTATGCCCGGTGCACGCCCATATTGTGTTTATACTCCACCCCCACCGCTTTGCCGTTTTCAATGATCACTTTTTGCACCCTGGCCCGGGCGATCAGCTCGGCGCCGTTTTCCATGGCCAGTTCCACAAAACGCCGTGCGTCCCATTTCGCGCCAAAGGGGCAACCGTACATGCAGAGCTGGCATTCTTTCCTGCATTTCGAGGAATCGATGAATTTATTGAGCTTGTGGGCATCGTAGCCCAGATCTCTGGCGCTTTTGAGAAAGGCCTGCGGGCCCGTATTCATGAGCTCGTCCGGCAACGGTGCAATGGGCAGATCATTCTTCATCTCTTCCGCCTCGACCGAGATGTCCACGCCATACCGTTTAAGCATGTCAATGGGGGGATCAAAGGCAGTCGCACAGAAAAGCATGGTACTGCCGCCCGTGGTAATAGCGCGGACAACGGGAAGGAGTTGTTGTGTCATGACAACACTTTTTCCCGGCACAAACGCCCGGGGAATAGTTTTCAGGAAAGAGCCCTTTTTGGGATCATTGTCGCCCCACTCAAGAATGAGCACCTTTTTTCCGCTCAACGCCAGGTCCTTTGCAACCGTTGCACCGCCGGGACCGCTCCCCACAACAATGGCATCAAAGTCTGTTTTTTGTTCTTTCATAAAACGCCTCCCTTTGGTTTTACTTTGTGAGTACCCGTTTTTTACCCGATATCTTTACCTATTTGTGACCTGCCTCCCATTCCCTTCCGGTCCCATGAAGGGTTTTTTAGTCGTTTACACTGTTCCACGCTACCCTTGCAACGGTTTTTGAGATTATTTTTACGCATCCCATGGTATATCGCTACCTCCCCAGGAAAAAGGAGATCCGTTCTATTTTTTCCCCTAGACCTATCGCAAGATGAATGCCAATTGGCACCAGATCATGAAATTAACATAACTATATAAAATATAATGGTTAATTCATAATGGTTAATTCAAAATTTGGGTGTATGTCAGGAGGGGAGCTAAAAAGAAAAAGGTCGGTATCCCATCTTGAGGTCGGCATAACGTCTTTTTAGGTGCTTTGTGGGGATACCCAGACGAAACATGGTGGTGTACCAACTTGAAGGACTAAAACCTCGAAGCTAAACTGCCCCTGGCAAAATTGACAAAAGTTACCATTTTTTATTATGAGGGCTAATGAGAATGATTCGCTTTAAAGCAGTTAAGTGACCCCCGGCAGAGCCGGGGGTCACTTAACTTTTTATGCGTTTGTGGTTAATTTGGCGAATTTTGCACATTTAACGATGCATAGAATGGAATTATTGTTGACATGGCTATTCTTGCCTATTAAACTATGCATATCATCAAAATACTAAACTAAATACCTAATAAACTATGCAAATTTCTCAGAATGCACCAATAGAAGCTCTGCTGCAGGAGATTGGAAAAAACCTGACACAACTTTCCAGGCAAGCCGGACTGGATCGTTTGAAACTGGCAGACTTATCTGATCTTAATCGAAATACAGTAGGTTCAGCGTTGGCA
>JAHJRI010000377.1 GCA_018830885.1 bacterium
ATCAGAAAACCTTGGAAACCAGGGATGGATTCCAGGAGCACCAAGGTTGGATTCATGCGTTTTTCTGAATAAATAACCTCTTGAAGCGGTTATGATCACAACCCCACATGTTTTTAGTGCCCCCAGTGTTTCCGGGGTACCGAATATCCCGTGTCACTCAAGGATATGGGAGTTACGGAAGCTGCCCCTGTGCTGTGGATCGCCAGAAAAATGCGGGTGGAGAAGGTGCCGGGTGCAGGAGACAGCGGAAACGTGAGGTCAGGTATCCCGGGAAGGTCTCAGCAGCAGTCAGGGAAATTGATCTATCAGAACCGTCATGCAGCTCAGTCAGCGCCTTTCAGCTTCAGTCAGCGCCTTTCAGCTTTTCTTCCGCTCTTTTGATCGTTTCCAGGATCGAATTCAAGCGAAACGGTTTGGCCAGAAAATCGAACACGCCTTTCTCGAAGCACTCTTTGGCGGTATCGGGGGTTGCAAAACCGGTAATGACAATGATTTCAGTCCTTGGAGAGCGTTTTTTGACGTCTGAAAGGAATTCCATGCCGTCGGCCCCCTCCATCTTCAAATCCGTGATAATGATGTCGAACTCCCTTTCCCTGGTTCTCTGCAGGGCTCCAGCGCTTTCAAAAAATACTTCAACCTCAAAATTGTTCTTCTCGAGGGTTGGTTTAAGCCTCTTCAGAACGATGGGTTCGTCATCAAGTATCAGAATACTGGTTTTTTGCTGAATGCTCATGGCTGCGGTTCCCTGTCGATTTGCGATAGTTGCGCATCTTTTCTGAATCGGTTGAACTCGACGATACTTCTGGCAATATGCTCCTCACTGATAAGAGATACATCAAGTTGACGGGTAAAGGCAACCAAAAGTCCTATCAAATGCATTTTCTTTTTCATCACCGCCAGGGGCAGGTTTTTGATTCTGCCGACGACCAGATCCTGTTTCAGGTTAACGATAAAATCCTCCTTCTCCAGGATTTGGGCCAGAAAGCGAACTCTTCTTGAGCGTCTGACTGCGGTGGAAACACCCCCCAGAAATCGAAAGTTCAGATAGTTGTCATTGATATTCTCCGATATACAGGCATCCACCATATTGAAATGATATCCGAGACGCAGATTAATGTTGGCATACTCCCTGGAGATAACCGCCAGGTTCTGGTCGCTGTTTTTGGGAGGGGCAATGCTGGTTGCCGATGTGCGGGTCACGCTGGACATGAAACTGCCAAAATCCACCGAAACGGCGCTGGAACTCCACACGCCGGGAGCAGTTAAACCGCTCAGGAATGCCTGCAGGGGGGTTGAAGTGATGTTTTCCGGTTGTATCAAACGGTCTCCGGTCAGATTGGAAAAACCGTCCCCCAGATCGATCAGGATCAGGTCCAGTGGAATTTTCAGATCCAGTTTCCGGGCATTTTTTTTGGAGAAGTGGGGATGATAAAAATTCATCTCAATGATCTCTTCAATCGCCTTTTCATGCACGAACCGGGTGATATCATGGAAGGTTCGGCAGGCAACCGGGGTGAAGTCTTTATCATGGGAATCGAGAAGGTTCAACGGGTCAATTTTTTTCAGGACCCGTCTCAACAGACGATATTCATAGGTCTCTTCGAAATCATCCGCCATCAGTTCGAAATGGCACAATTCCTTGACGATACCGGCATACACGCAGTTTTCACTGGCGTCCAGCGTAATTTCCTGCCCCTGTGTCAAACAGGACGTTGCGGTCTCCGTCCCGACAATGGCCGGTACGCGAAATTCCCGGGCAATGGATGCCATGGGACCGGTTGCCGAGCCGATATCGGTGATAATGCCACTGGCTTTCTTAATGACCCTGGAAAACTGCGGGGACGAATACCTTGCAACCAGGACAGCCCCCTGGGGGAAGGATTCCAGATCTGAATCGGTATTGATGAAAAAGACCGGGCCGGTACAGATGCCCTTTTGTGCAATCTCTCCCCTGCCGGAAAAAATAACCGGGTAGTTCTTTATTATTTCATTGATATTATAGGTTTCCTTCTGGTCATGGGGTTTGATGTGGAGGGGCTTGTTCTGCAGGATGATCAGGTGGTCTTTCTGATCGAATGCGAATTCGATATCCCTGGTTTTCATGAAATAGCGTTCAATCGCCAGGCCTGTTTCCGTCAAATGTTTTATCTGCTCTGGCGACAGGCAGGACAGGGTTTGCTGGTCTGCCGCAACCGCCTCAAATTCAATGCCACCGCTTTTCCGGGGGACAACCTGTTCTTTTTTCCGGACGATGTTGATTGCGGTGACGGCATGGGGCGGGTTGCGGTCGACCTCGAACCGGTCTGCCCGGATTCTGCCATCGGACTGCGCCGTTCCCAGCCCCCAGGCCGCGGAAATCGTCAGGACATCCCGTTGGGGGGAGACCGGATCCAGG
Source organism: bacterium (assembly GCA_018830885.1). Taxonomy (GTDB): domain Bacteria; phylum SAR324; class SAR324; order XYD2-FULL-50-16; family XYD2-FULL-50-16; genus JAHJRI01. The sequence continues at coordinate 2,396 of JAHJRI010000377.1, forward strand.
GTGTGAATGACCCCGCTGACCTTGACGTCCATCATCATCTGGCAGGTTACCGACATGAGAATCTCATTCTGGGAAATTCCTTTCTGACGACGATATTCCATGGCGGTCGTAGAATAAATACTGGCCAGAACGGTTTTGTAATGTTTCACAATGGTCTCACCCGGTTCATTCAGGAGACTCACATGCTGACCGGCAAATGAATGTTCGGAATCCTCTCCCCATTCGCTGTTTCTGATGGCAAAAAAGAGGGTTTTCGATTTTTGACGGCGATAGATCTTTTCAACCGCTTTGCGGACCGCCTTCTTTATTTTGGCAGGTACCACACCGGTCCGGATGATCTCTTGAATTTTTTCGGCCGCCGTACTGACAGTGATCTCGTTATTTTCCCAACGGGCGATGACTGAATTCAGTTTTTTCTGCAGGATGTTGTATTCCCAGAAGAAGACGGAGGCCCGGGTGGTGATGGCAAAACCATCGGGAATCTGAACATTCAGGGATTTGCTGATTTCAGCCAGATTGGCGTTTCCGAGACCGACGGCATCGGAAGAATCACGGGTGATCGCATCAAATGACAGGATCAAATCCATCTTGGAACTGACCCGATGACCGGATAGCTCCTCTTTGATTTCGTTGTTGATACGATCGAATGTTTTGTATAGCGGGGTATACTTGCGGGGAGCGAGCGCATCCAGGTTCCGGATCAGATCACTTACCAGTTCGGCCAGTTGCTGACAGGTGGACCGAATATACTGCTGATCGAACACATAATTGCCACCCAGCATATCACCGGTGCTGGCGGTCAGTTCCAGGATCTGGTTATTCAGGTCCAGGATATCCTGAAATCGGCCGATGAGGAGGGCGAATGATCCCTTTTCTTTATTCGATTTCCAAAACATGAATACCTTTTCAAAGGATTCCGCTTACCCTCGACATCACCCGGCAGGTCTCACTTTTTTACTTTTTTCGAAAAAATAAAACCCATCAGCAAACCCGCACAAATCGCGATGGCTGCAGCCAGAATACCATAGATGGCGCTGTGTTCCCAGGCCATGAAGGAAATAAAGGCTGGAAAACCAACCTCTTTGACCACCAGTACCCGGGATGCTTTTTCGATGACGGCGCCATCCTGGATGACAAACAGGGTCATCTCATATTGACCTTTCTTCAATCTTGGCGGGATCGCAATGTCGGCAGAAAACTGTTTGAACGTCTCATCACCGGGTTGAAACTGGACCCCGTTTTCAAAAGAGACATACAGATCCTCGCTTCTTTTCAGTTTCTGAAATTCAGCAAAGAGCTCACTGTTGTCTTCCGGTTCCCCGGCATCGGACGTGATCGTCACCTGTTTTTCCAGTGACTGAAAACCGAGCCCCAGATCCATCTGCGTTCCCTCCGGGCTCCTTGACAGATCGCTGATGCTTTTGCTGCTGTATATCAGGTACACATCGGGGATGTTGTGCAATACCACCTTCCCCATATTCATCCAGAGAAGCCCCAGCGCTTTCCCTTTCTTTTTAAGACTGACCGCTCCCCGCTCACCGGTTAACAGGATGACGGCGTCGCTCGTTGTTGGGATTTCTCCCGTGACAGATACCGTTGTCCCATTGTAGAGCGTACCGATGAGGATTTCGGCTGGTTTCAGATCCAGTTTGAGGGGTGCCGCGTCGTTCCCCGGAGGCAGACAGATCAGTCCAATCAGTGTGAAGACCAGGACCAGGCTTATTTTCCGTAACATGTTAGTGTCCTCCCAGATATGCAAGCATGATGCTTGGTGGAAGCAACAGGTCAAATGCCATTTTAACGGCAACCAGCAGTACCAGGGATGCCAGTAGTATCTTCAACTGGTCCCCTTTCAGTTTTTTCCCCAGATTTGAACCGATCTGGGCACCGAGTGTCGAGCCGAGCAGGAGAATCACCGCCAGCACAAAATCCACTGTTTTGTTCATGTAAGCCTGCATGAATGTGACATTGATGCAGGTAAACAGAATCTGGAACAGACTGGTACCGACCACAACATGCATGGGCATTCGCAGGAGATAGACCATCACCGGAACCATCAGAAATCCACCACCGACGCCCATAATTGCAGACAGGATACCAACCAGGGTGCCAAAAAACAACGGCAGGATGATCGACATCCGGATGCCGGATTTGGTGAAATCGGTTTGCCAGGGCAGTTTCTTCATAAAGCGGGCGTAGTTGGACTCCCTGGCCGGTGCTGCTTTGGCGATGTCCTTTCTTCTAAGGGACTGCAGACTTTCGATGAACATATACCAGCCAATCACACCGAGCATAACGACATAGGTAATGGTGATCAAAAAATCCGCATTTCCCGTTTGTCTCAGAATCTTGATGATCTGCACCCCGAATGTTCCTCCCAGGATACCACCGACGAGCAACAGAATCCCCATTTTGAAATCGACGTTTCCCAGGCGGTAATGGGCCACGGTCCCGGAGGTCGAGGCCCCGACGATCTGGTTGGAGTCTGATGCTGCGGCGACCGTCGGCGGGATGCCGAACATGATTAAAAGGGGCGTGAGAAGGAAACCGCCTCCCACACCAAATATGCCCGAAAGAAGACCGACAAATCCCCCAAGACCAAAAATCAGCAAAACGTTGACACTATTTCCCGCTATGGGTAAGTAAAAATGCCACATGTGCACTCCCTGTTAATATAACAATATAAATTAAAAGACTTTTTTTCTTTTTTTCGGCAACAGGTGTTACATTATGCAATAGTCATTTCTGATTTGTCTATGCTGAAAGCATGGGTGCTGCATAGATACTGTCTTTATTTGTTAAGAGCGTCACTTTTCAACATGATTGAATTGCAGACACGCTCTGCTGCGGCCCGCTGGAACCGATCAGGCATGGTAAAACCTCAGTGTCGGCAATTCTACGGCGGTCAGTTGGTTGCCGTATGAGGCCCCGGTATCAATCCCGATAAAGTTGGGGGTCACCAGGGGCATTTCAAAGGGTATATGGCCAAAAACCACCGTATAATCGTGTTTGTCTTCATTGTTATCATGAAAAATAGTCCGGGATCCGACAAGGGTATCTATCTGCTGGTCTTCAATCCGTTTCCCGGGACCGAGTCCGGCATGGACGAAAAGATAGCCTTCAGCAAGATAGTAAGGTAACAGCGTTGTCAGAAAATCCCGATGGGCATCCGGCAGAAAGGACAGATCGGACAGACTTTTGGGCGTCTCACGATGGTAGCTGTTTAATGTCTCCTCGACCTTCATATGCCGGAGCAGTTGCAGCAGCCCCTCTTCCCCGGTTTTCGCATACATCAGGAGCGTGTGCTCATGATTTCCCATGAGAAAGACCACTTTTGTCAGACGTTGTTTCAGTTCAATCAGGTAAGCGATGACATCGGCGGTCTGCGGCCCCCGGTTGATATAGTCACCCATAAAAACGAGCGTATCGCCTCTTGCCTGGTCAAAAGGCAACCGGGGAATCAGTCGAGACAGCTTTTCAAAATTGCCGTGAATATCGCCGACAGCGAATATTTTTTGTTGTTGGGTCATTTTCTGTGTAAAAGGTCTGTTTTTTGGGGACTAATCGCCCGGGTCAGCGGATTTTTCGCGGCCGAACTGTTCAAGGGTGTAATCCCCTTCCAGGAAAGCCCTGGACAGCCTGACAGGTGCACTGTCATCCGTCATGGCAGCATCCATCAGCCTGGAGAAACCCAGGAGCCGCCCGATCATGATCAGTTTTTCCCGGATCGTTTCCTTTGATGTTCCGGTCAGCGTGCCGGTTACCATATCGCCGATGGTGGCGGTAAAAAAATCATTTTCACTCAGTACGGTGGCGATAAATGCCGTCCGTCGCTCCCTCTGGACCTGGGACGTACCACCCCCCTTGAACCGGAAACGGATATAGTTGTCCCGGTTATGGGTGCTGCAGACTGAATCCAGCATGGTGAAATGATAATCCATCCGGGCGTTGAGATTGATATAGTCAAAGGCCAGCAGCACATAATTCATGCTGCCGACGGGTCTGGCACTTCTCCCGTCCAGCATGGATCTTGAAATCAGACCGGACACGTTTCCGTGGGGTGGCGGACCGCTCCAACGGAGTCCGGGTGTGGATACCCCTTCCCAGAGAGCAAGAAACGGAGCGGAAACGACATCATCCAGGGTGATCTTCAACCCTTTTCGACTGCTGATAATGCCCCCTCCCAGATCAATGATCTGAAAATAGAACGGGATGTCGGTTTCCAGCCGATATCGATCGCCACCACCGAACAGCACCCGGTCGCTCGCTTCGAACATCGTCAGGATGCCCATCTCGTGGATATAACGGATGATATCGTGAATTGACTGGCACTCCAGAATGGAAAAGGTTGGACCGTAGGCATCCGTCAGATTCAGCGGCACAATCAATTTCCGCAGGGATTCAACCTCACGGGATTCAGCTGCCTGTTTAAAAGGCACGGTTTTCGGGTTATGGCCGGTCTGAGCGGTTCTCCAGGAATGTTCCACCTCTCCCCAGATGCTCTCCGGGGCCTCAAACACCAGGTGCCGGTCCGTATCCAGAACAATGAGCTGGCCGTCGTGCAGCACCCTGGTGGCATTTTCCGTACCGGTCAACATGGGGCGGCCATTTTCACGGGCAACACAGGAAAGATGATCTCCCGGATTTCCGATATCCACAATGACCCCGCTGAAATCGGAGATCCAGCGGGCGGCATCCACCATGCTCTGATGGAGAACCATTATCCGGGGTCCCTGTCCGGGGTGCTCAAAATCGGTCAACGACCTGATAATTTGAACCCTGCCGGCCACCCTGCCGGAACAGGCGATGGCGCCACCGCTGACCAGGGGTTTCCCCTTCAGCGATTCGACCATTCTGCCGATCTGGACAGGCAGGTGCAGGGGTCTGGCCTGCAGAATTGAAATGGTGTCATCCGGGCTGACTGCCCATTCAATATCCTGGGGCTGGCCGGAAAGGCTTTCCACCATCAGTCCCATGTTCACCAGGGTCTGCAGCTGACTCCTATTCAACAGGGGCCTGCGGCTTTGGGAAGGGTCCAGGGTCTGTTCCACGATCCCGCCATCTGGATGACAGACCACAATCTTATGTTTTTCAGCTGTTTTTACCTCGTCATCGGGCTTGGGTCCCGTTCTGGAAGGATAAAACAGATCCGTGGCAAACTCCCCGTCCACCGCAGATGTCCCCAGTCCCGGTACAGCACTGATCAGCATCCTGCCGGTATCCCGGCTGCCCGGATCCATGGTGAAAAGGACGCCTGCCGCTTTGGCGGGGATCATTATCAGGCAGAGGACAGCCATGTCAAAATCAACCACCGGCAGATCCACCTGCTGACGGTAGGAGATGCATCTGGCATTGAAATTACTGGCCAATACCCTTTTAAACGCGGTTACCAGATCATCCCAGGTGGTGATGTTCAGGACCGTTTCGAACTGTCCGGCAAAAGAGTGCTCCAGTCGGTCTTCAACGTTGGCACTGCTGCGGACAGCGATGCCCCTGCTGGTGTTGGCTGTCAAGGCCTGGTAGGCGGTTTTCAGAGCGCCGGCAAGATCGTCGGTCAAAGAGGCCTTCATGATTTCGGCAGCAATTTCCGTTGCTGTCTGCTCAATTTCCTTTTCCTGGAAGGCACGTCGCTTTAACTGCCGAAGTTTCTGCTTTATCAGCAGGTCCAGGCTGTTCGCTCTCAGGAACTGTCGACAGGCTCCGATCGTGATCACAAAACCATCGGGAACCGGCAGACCGATCTTTTTCAGCTCGGAGAGGGACGCGGCCTTGCTGCCGACGCTGTCTTTCAGTTCGGGGGTAATCTCCTCCAGAAACAGACATGCCGGTGGTTCCCCGGTGCTGCCGGGGATTGACCCCAGGGCCTGCAGGATACTGTCTGACAGGATTTGATACCGCTGGTACAGACCGCCGCTTTTCCGGCTCTCCATCCGATATAAACCGTCCACCAGTTCAAATGTACAATCCAGCAACTCCTTCACCTGTTCTGACAATCCTGTCAGATTGTGGGATGCGGTGGCGGTTCTGACGTCAATTTCGCTTAAGAGGGTAAGTGCCCGCTCGTTATTGGCCAGCAGAATCCGGAAGGTGTGGTAGAGAATTTTCACGGAAGACAACAGCTCTTCGGACTGGGCTCTTTTTTGTTCCTGATATTTCGCTTTCAGTTTTGTTATCCATCCAAACATGGATTGGTTCCCCGGTATCTTGGTTGACTGGCGCTGGCCCTACTCAGGTGATTGACCCAGCGGATTCCTGGCTTTTTCCATAAAGAGCTTGAAGGTTCGTTCTACGTCTGCCTCGGAAACCAGTTTCACATCCAGCTGCCGGGTGAAGGCGATCAGTTCACCAATGCGGATCAGGGCAAGTTCCAGATCCTGACGCGCTGCCATTTTCAGCTTTCCGACAACCAGGTCGCCCTTGATTTTGACATTGAAATCCAGACTCTCCAGAATCATCTGAATCAATCCTGCCCGGTTATGCCGTCTCTGGGGGTCCGCAAAACCGCCTACAAAACGGAAATAGATGTAGTTTTCATTCGGATGGTCGGATACATAGGAGTCAACCACATTGAAATGGTATCCCAGGCGAAGACTGAAATTGAGATAGTCCCTGGAAATAATCGCCAGGTTCTGTCCCACAAATTCAGGACGGCTGGCAAGCATATCCTGAGTTTGCTTCATCCCGGAGATAATGTCTTTCATGCTGATGCGGGACGGTTCCTGATCCCAGGTATCCTTGACCAGCAGACCCTTCAGGATGGCCTGGAACGGTTTTGAGGCGATGTTTTCCATGCGGACATGCCGGTCATCGGCCAGAGAGAGACCGTCTGCCATATCCAGGATGGTAATATTCAGGGGAATTTCAGATTCCAGGGTCCGTGTCGGATAGTTTTTGAGATGTTTATGCCGACGATGCAGGTTCACAATTTCATCCACTGCCTTTTCATGGGAAAAATGAATAATATCATGCAGGCTCTGGCAACCGTCAGGCTTGAATTGCGTGGATTCAGGGTCGATCAGATTCAGGGGGGTCATCCAGCGCAGCATCCGTCGCAATATATTATACTCCGGGTCGGTCGCCAGGAGTCCCAGCTGAAAAGGGTTATAGTTCAGCAGTGCCGGGATTGACCCCTCGTAAACCTTGCACTCTTCAGCATCTACCGTGACTTCCGACCCCTCCTGGAGCAGTTCCAGGGCGTTGTGGGAACCAACAATCATGGGAACGCGGAATTCCCTGGCAACGGTAGCCAGATGACCGGCGGGGGCTCCCACTTCGGTAATCAGTGCGCCGGCTCTCCTTAAAACCGGGCTCAGTTGGGGACTGGCATGTCTGGCAATGGCGATACCACCGAGGGGAAAATCTGATGCCTGATACTGGTCGGTGACATGTACCACGAGCCCGGTGGCCGTCCCGACCTGCGCCGTGGCACCACTGTCGAGCAACAGGATCGCCTGCTGGATTTCACTGCTTAACGCCTCGGTGGAAACGCCAGGGGGCGGTTTGGCGATGATTGGCTCAATGGCTGTGATGACCAGCTGTCCATCGTCATCTTCTGCCCAGTTGATTTTCTGTGGCAGGCCAAAAATACGTTCCATCTCAACCCCGATTTCGACCAGGGTCGTCAGTTTGTCCCTTCCTACCAGTGCCGAACCCCGCAGCAGGGTGTTTTTCAATTGATCCAATGGCTTGGTGCCATCAGGGAGGGCGGTCTTGAGCGGTTTGGGGATGATGCGGGATTCCATCAGATCATGGGGATGGGATATTGCGACCACGTACCGTTCACCATCATCCGGGTCCGCTGCAGGATCATCGGACCGCCCGGATCCTGCTGTGATTGTCAACGTGCCGGCCGCACTGTTTTCAGGATCAAAGGTGACAATGGTGCCGTGCAGCCTCGACGGGATGACCTCTCGAATACTGACAACGATGGCGAGGGGCTCTTCAGAATCCGGTTCGTGATTGCTCTCCACAACATCCAGCAGGCAACCCAGCAGGATGTCCGGGTAGGACCGGGTCAGCAGATCAGCAGGGGCTTCCAGTATGCGTCTGACAGTCGGCTTGCTGAAAGGACTGTCCGCCCGGGTGATCACGCTCGCATGCATGGACAGGGACACATCCGGTCCCCTTCTCGTATACAGATCGGTCAATTCGTCCTGGATAGCCTGTTCCAGATCCCTGGAGAGACCGGTTTTTTTCAGTCGTTCTGTAAAACGGGTGTGATCGGACTCAGGCGCCCCTTTTTTCCCGAGGAATTGGACCGTTTCATCCACCAGCTGGTTGGCTTCCATAAAATGACGATACGCCGTCACCGTGATCACGAACCCATCGGGGATGCGCCGACCGAGGCTGTGATGGATTTCTCCCAGGCAGGCATTGTCGTGTCCGACAAGCGGTTCCATTTCCCAGCGGATCACCGAATGGGGAACCGTCAGTTTATTGCCATAGGGTCCAAGACCGCCTTCAACGATATTTTCCAGAATCGCCTTGATCGTCTGGAATTTGTCAAAGAGATCAATGTAGCGGTTGTCAGTTAATGCGTTCAGACTGTATACTACCTGGTAAACCAGCCCGTTGACCTCTTGCAGGGAGCTGTTCAGGTAGGCACTGTCAAATACAAATTCCCCTCCCAGGGATGTTTCCATCTCTGCCAGTTTTTCAAGAAAGCGGGTGTTTAAATCCAGAATCATGCGGAACTTGGAGAACAGTGCCTTGATTGTTTCAAGCCCTTTGACGGGATTTCGGGTTGCTCTTTTAAAGCGGGAAAATAGCTTCATCATGCTGCAATCGCCTGTTCACAGGAATACGGGGGAAACACCCTGCAATTCACAGTCAAATAAATGCCGACACTGCTTTCCAAAGGGTCCATGTTGATGCACGTCTCAGAAAACTATCATTCTTTACAAAGTAATTCAAACGGATTAGCTTGATCATGTCATAATAGAGTGGTTAGGGAAACGTGATAATATTGTTTTGTGTCAGGAATCATGAAAAACACCACGCGATATAAGGTTGTCAAAAAACGGCTCATCCTGCTGTTTCTCCTTTGCATCGGCTTTGCAGGCTCTTACACGATGGTTTATCGGTGGAACATCCTGGATTTTAACGATAAGCTGGTTTCGCTGGAAAATGTGTACGATCTGTTTGACGATATCCTGGAAATAAAACGGTATGAAAAAAACCTGATCTATTTTCAAAATCCGGAGAGTTCAAAGGAGATCGTCTTCTATTTAAATAAAGCTGAAATTGATATTGCCAGGATATCCGACAGTATCATCGAGGTGGTCGGTGCGGAGAAGTTTTATGAATTTTCGCTCAACCTGCAACAGTACAGAGCGATGATCCATCAGCACATCCAGGGCAACAAAGTCGATTTGAAGGAGATCAGGGAGAGGGGGCGCACCATTGTCGATTTTGCCCAGGCGCTTTTGAACCAGAAAAAAGAAAGTATTCACAGATTCTTGCGGGTGGGTATGTATCTGCCCATCTCCATCCTGGGACTTTTTGTGATACTGATTATCGCGTTGTTCATGTGGCAGGCCAAGGGGACTTTGACACGCCATGCATTTGTGCAGAAAGCGACGGAGGAATTCGCCCGGGGTGAGTTTGTGATTCATGCAGACGCGTCCAAGTGGAAAGATGAAGTGTCGGATCTGATCCTGATTTTTAATAGAATGGCTGAAGAGATCGAAACAAGGCAGGAACAACTGTTTCAATCAAGAAAAATGGCGTCGATCGGGACCCTGACCTCAGGGATCGCCCATGAACTGAATAATCCCCTGAATAACATCTCATTGACGGCAGACAGCCTGCTGGCGGACTGCGAGCATATGGATATCGCTGAAATCAGGGACATGGTGTCCGATATTGCCAGTGAAACAACCCGGGCGAGTGAAGTGGTCAAGAATCTCCTCGATATTTCACGGGGTGATGAACCCTCTTTTGTCCCGCTTCACCTCAAGAGTGTTGTCAAAGATACCCTGAAAATCCTCAAAAACCAATTGATGCTGGCTTCCGTTAAATATGTCAGCAATATTCCCGATGACCTGCCAAAAATCAGGGGTAACAAGGACAAGCTGATCCAGGTCTTTCTAAATCTCTTCCTGAATGCGATTCAGGCGATGCCGGATGGTGGAACCATCTCTGTCGATGGGAAAAAGGATCCGGATGGATATGTCCGGATCGATTTTAAAGATACCGGTATCGGCATGAAAGTTGAGGATCTGGGAAAGATATTCGACCCGTTTTTTACGACCAAGCCTGTTGGAAAGGGAACCGGTCTGGGCCTGTCCATTGTCTATGGGATTATCAGCAAACACAAAGGCTATATCGAGGTGAAAAGCGAATTGAATCTTGGCACGACCTTCTCCATTTTTCTCCCCATCCCGAAATGGAACAAGTATTTTTATGGGTAGCCATCTCCAGAACAAGCCGCATCCGGCGCCATCAACGGAATGTTCAGCAGGACTTCCGATGAAGCATCTGCAGGGGCTTGTCATCTGGCAGGGGGCTCAGGGATGACCGGTAGAACCAATCTGCTCGGGGATTAATCATTGATGGATTCAGTGCTGATTGACCTGTCCAGTCGCTGATGACGATCTGGTGAGTCCAGCATGCAGAAATTGTCTGGATCATGGTTTTCAGAAAACTTTATTGACAGGTTGATTGATGTATACTCTAATAATTATTGGCTGTCAGTGCTGAAGGCTACGGGAAACAAGGTCCCATTCACAAGAACCCCCTGTTATGATGAGATAATGTTCCCATTCCGCGCCAAAGACGTCTGTCAGTTTTAAACATTCAAAAATCACACTGCTTCACTTTTTGTACAGGGTCAGGTTTTGCCTGAGAAACCGGCTGGCTGGTTGCATCGGTTTTTCCTGCCTGACTGTTCATCTGCCAGTGGCAATAATCCAGGCTTGACATACTGTGTTATGAAAAAATCAAAAGTGCGACTGGTTCATTCCCTGTTGTTTCGGACTCTGTTTCTGGTTGGCGTCAGCATCTCCATTATTTCAATCATTACCATTCTCATTATCTATAATATTGAGAGCAATAATGTGGAGAGGGACTATATCAAAAATGGATACAGCCTGCTGGACAATCTGGTCGAACAGACGCGATTTTCGATTTCCAAAGGTCAGCGGAAATCCTTTCAAAATGCACTGGATAATATGGCCAACGTCTCCCTGGTCAAAGAGACGGCCATGTTCACCCGAAATGGATACATGACCTATCTTTCCGGGTACAAATCCATCGGTAAGACCTTTCTGAAGGGTAAAGGGAGTGGTGAGGTTATCAATACCAATGCCGATCTCTATCAAAGCACCAACGGGAGCTTTCTGAGGAGTGACTGGCACACCAAGGATCTGGAGGATACGGAAGCGGCAATCAAGCATGCGGAACAGTTCCGTGCACAGAATACGGCCTGCAACAGCTGCCATTTCATGCTGGATGTCGAAAAACTGAATCCTGAAAAAACACATGTTGATCAGGGCGCCTACTTTGACTTCATCTACCCGATACCCATTCAAAAAAGCTGTACGACCTGTCATACCCAATGGGTGGAAAATGGCACAGCCGGATACCTGAAGATTGCCATCGATCGTTCCGGTGTTGTCAAACAGAAAAGGGGCTTCCTGTTTGACATCCTGCTTATCCTGGCGGTGGTCATCATTCCTTCTTTCATCCTGCTGTTTATCATTTTCCGGCTGGCACTGCATCAACCGCTGGAAAAACTGATTGATTTCATCAAGAAGGTTGAGTTGGAGGGAGACTTCTCCTTCAAGTACGATATTAAGGACCAGAACGAGGTGGGGCTGATTGCAAATTCCGTCAATACATTTCTGGAACTGCTGCAGGTCGCTTTTTTAAAGCTGAATCAGGTCGTCAAAGCCCTTTCAATGGGGGACCTCACGCAAAAGGTCGATATCCCGCTGAAAGGAAATCTGAATGAATTCAAGGATAATATCAACAATTCCTTTACCATGCTGGGTCACATGGTCTCCCAGGTTACGGAAACCAGTCAGCGTATCAACCACCATTCCAGAGACCTGGCAAAAATGGCGGATGATCTTTCGAGCGGGACAGCCCTGCAGGCATCCTCCACGGAGCAGGTTTCTTCATCCATGGAACAGATTTCTTTGCAGACACGGGAGAACAGCAAAAACACCGCGGACGCAAAGGCGCTGATCAATACCATGATCGAGATCGTGCAGCAGGCCAAGGCGCAGATGGAAACCATGAAGCATTCGATCAAAAAAATCACTGAGGCCAGCACCAATGTCTCCGGTATCAACAAGACGATTGACGAAATCGCTTTTCAAACCAATATACTCGCCTTAAATGCGGCTGTAGAAGCAGCCCGGGCTGGAAAATTCGGGAGAGGTTTTGCCGTTGTAGCGGAAGAGGTTCGCAGCCTGGCCGGGAGAAGTGCCGATGCGGCGAAAAAAGCAACCGACTTGATTGAGATCTCCCTGCATGAAGTGTCAGCAGGGGTTAAAAACACCGAAAAAACAGCCGCCATTCTCGACAGCATTATCCAGTATGTGGGTGACACCAGCACGATCATCACCAGCATCGCTGAGGCTTCGGCCGACCAGAATATCAAGATCGCCGAAATCAATAACGGGCTCGCACAAATCAGTAATATCGTTCAGCAGAATGCATCAATCGCTGGTAACAACTCTACCATGTCAAAAGATATGTTTGAAGAAGTATCCAGCCTGCTGAATATCCTTAATCGCTTCAATATTGATAACCCGGCGACCCCGGGCGAAAGTGCCATCCAGATAGAAATCAACCCGACCCGGGCAAATTCATGAATCAGTTTCAGATCCTTTTACCTCAGCCATGACAACAACCATTACGATGGACCCGGTGACCCGTATTGAAGGGCACCTGAAGATTAAAACGGAAATCCAGGGAAATGTGGTCATTGACGCGAGAGCATCAGCAGACATGTTTCGCGGTATTGAAAAAGCACTTATCGGCTACGATGCCCGCGTCGCGCAGCAGGTTACCCAGAGAGTCTGCGGGGTGTGTCCGTATGCCCACGCTGAAGCATCTTCCCAGGCCCTTGAGCGCGCCATGGGTATCAAATTGAATCGGAACGGGCAGATTCTGCGGAATCTGATCAGTTCCGCTTACCAGCTCCACGATCACCTGTTGCATTTTTACCATCTCTGTGCACTTGATTTTATTGATATCACATCGATTCTGCAATATTCCGGTCGGGACAGGACCCTGAACTACCTCAAGGACTGGGTTGCAGCCGAACTAAAAAGTGACAGGATATTCCCGGCGGCTCCTTTTTTACCCCGTTATAAAGGGGATTATGCATCGGATCAGGCCTTGAATGTCAGTGCCATTAAAAATTATGCAGATGCATTTCCGGTCATGGCAAGCCTGCAGAAAATGGTGGCGCTTTTCGGCGGGAAGTCTCCCCATACGGTCGCCATCGAAGCCGGTGGCGTGACCACGATGCCGGACGTGTCCAATATTGCCGCATACGCAACCCTGCTGCATCAGGTCGAGCCGTTTATCCGGCAGAACTACCTCAACGACGTCCTGGCAGTGGCCGGGGCATTTCAATCCTATTTCAAGGAAGGTGTGGGGTACGGAAACCTCCTCTCGTTTCCCCAGCTTCCCGACGCCGATGGTGAGAATCCCATTTTTTCATCGGGGGTCACCCTCCAGGGGAGTTATGCTCCTCTGGACATTAAGCGGATATTTGAAGATCATACCTACGCCTACTATGAAAATATTCCCTCAAGTCAGGTAAAACCCCTCTCCAGCGACAAACTGACCCCGATCAGTTATGACGCTTTTAAAGCAGAGCATCAAAAAGAGAACGGGAAATACAGCTGGTCAAAAGCGCCCCGCTATGATGGAAACGTGGTTGAAGTCGGTCCTGCCGCCAGACTGGTCAACACCTATAAAAGCGGAAAGAATCCGGAGGTGAACAGGATGGTCGATACGGTTAATCGGCAGCTGAATATCTCCATCGACGACTACCATTCCGTGATGGGCCGGCACCTGTCCCGGGCCTTGATATCCCAGATGCTGATTGAAAAAATAAAAACAGATATGGAACTGCTGGAGCCGGGGAAAAGCGCATTTGTTGATCATGATGTCCCGAAAAATGCATCCGGGGTCGGATTGACGGAGGCTTCCCGGGGTGCTCTGGCCCACTGGATTCAGACGGATGACAAGGGATACATCCGCAATTATGAAATGATTGTTCCGACCACCTGGAATATTTCTCCCCGGGATGCTTCCGATCGTCCGGGGGCCATTGAAAAAATGCTGATTGGCACCAGAATCGCCGACCCGGAAAATCCGATTGAGCTGGCACGGATTGTCCGGTCTGCGGACCCCTGCATCGCCTGTTCCGTACATTAGAAGGAAACCCATGATGATACCACCGATTTCCAGAAGAGAGGCTCTTCGAAAACTATACCAGATAGCGGTCAGTGTGGGGGCGACATCCTTTCTGACCTTTGATGACCTGTTGCAGGCGAGTCAAAGGACGAATCCGGTTCCGTCTGTAGTCTGGCTTCACGGTTCGTCCTGTACCGGGTGTACCTGCTCGTTGCTCAATATTGAAGAGGTTCCCCTGGTACAACTGATCACACAATTCATGGATCTGACGTTTCACCCGGATATTTCTTCCGCTACCGGCGAGCAGGTGGTTTCCATATTGACCGCTCTCCTGGAATCTGATCGCAAATTTATTCTGCTGTTTGAAGGGGGCCTGCCGGTTGACCTGCCGCATGCCTGCCTGATGGCGGATAGACCGATGAGTGAATGGGTTTCCCGGTTGGGGAGCAAAGCGGAGGCCTCAATCGCGATTGGCACGTGTGCGGCGCTGGGGGGGATTCCCAAAATGGCGGGGACTCTCACGGGCAGCCACACCCTGTCTGAGTTTTTCAAGAAAGAAGGGATAGCCACACCGGTGATCAACCTGCCCACCTGCCCGATAAAACCGGAACATCTGGTCTATACCCTGCTGTACTACAGCAAATTCAAAAAACCGCCTGAAATGGACGCGATGAATCGTCCGAAAACATTTTTCGGCAAGACGGTTCATGAACGTTGTATCTATTATGCGGACTTCCAGGAGGATAATTTTGCCAAGCGGATCGGGGAGGACGGCTGTCTGTTTAAACTCGGTTGTCAGGGACCGATTACCTATAATGATTGCCTGATCAACGGATTCAACAACAACACCAACATCTGTATCAGAGCCGGTCATCCCTGTATCGGATGTGCCAGTGTCCAGTTTCCCAGGAAGATCATGATGCATCGCTTTGACGATGTCAGACAGATCTGAGCCCAACCGGGAGATGACCCCGTCCGGGGTCCCACTGGATGGGCCCTTGACCGGAGTGCCGGGGTATTCAGGTCTGTGGGATTTCTCCCACGGGTGGTCACTACTCACCTGTATCCACCCTAAAGGTATTGTGTTTCAGGAAACGCATGCATCCTCCTGGAGCTTCTGGAAGCCATTCATGGTCTCCAGGGAATACCTTCGGGGCTGAGCTAAAATTGATCTGAATAGCTTTCCAACGGGCCTACAGCCCGCCTCAAATCTCAAACAACAACCGAAAAATGACCGGTTGTTGCTTAAAAGATACCACGGGTGAAACGATAGGCAGTCAAAAAATCAATCTGACTCACTCATTATCACCTTTTCGGTTCAGCAGCAAATAAGGATGCCGGCTCAACATCAGAAAACAGCACTTGACACCCAACAGCCGTTTTTCTACGCTTTGATGGCACTGTTTTCTGGTCGTTTTTCTGTAATTTCAGCACGCTTTGCTGATCATGGCTGCGAATTGCCGCACCACGGTGTGGACGCTGCCGGACAAATGATGCCGAAAGGTTTTTTACACGGGCGGATAAGGCGCTTTATCCATAAAAGGATCAGATAGATCCGGCAAACCCGGGGAGGGATAAAAAATGGACATCGAGTCGAAAAAGCACCATTCCGGTTCTGTGGCGAATCCTCAGACCATTCAAATCCGGGACGACTTCTGGTCCGCGCGGCAACGGGTCAATAGCGAAAACGCCATATTTCACCAGTGGGAACAACTAGAGAGCACCGGTCGACTCGATAATTTCAGAAAAACAGCCGGTCTCATGCAAGGCCCTCACCAGGGATTTTTTTACAATGATTCTGATGTCCACAAATGGGCCGAGGCCGCGGCCTGTATCCTGGGAGATTCGGATAATTCCCTGCTGCGTGACCTGCTGGCCCAGTATACCGATCTGGTGATCCAGGCGCAGGCCCCGGATGGCTATCTTTTCACCTATAACCAGCTGAACTTCCCCACCCAGCGCTGGCAGAACCTGCAGATTGAAAGCGAACTCTATACCCTGGGCCATTTTATTGAAGCCGGTATTGCCGCAAACCGGAATCTTGGTGACCAGGATCTTTTCCGGGCCGTGCAGAAAAGCGCGGATTTGATCACCGATGTCTTTGACAAGGCCTCCGTTCTGATGACGCCGGGACACCAGGAGATTGAGATCGCCCTCTTCCGGCTCTACCAGGCCACCGGCAACACCCTCTATGTTGAAATAGCAGAAAAATTCCTCGAACGCAGGGGAAGAACCCGCCTTTTTGGATACCATCTGTTCCGTCAATTCAGGAGCCAGGTCAAAAGATCCCGGCAGGTTGCCCGACGGAGCACGGAGCAGACGGGAGACCCGGCGCTGGGGTTTGACATGCGGGAAACCCTTTCCGGGAAGGAACCGCCATTGATTGGACTGCGGGCCAACCTCCAGTTCCTGACGGGCCGGTATCATCAACAGCATGTCCCGATCCGACAGATGACAGAACCGGTCGGTCACGCGGTCCGGTGGACTTACCTGCAGACTGCTGTTGCCATGCTCTACCGGGAAACGGGCGACCTCTCTCTTCTTGCAACCCTGGAGGAAAGCTGGGAGCAGATGGTTCAAAAAAAGATGTATGTTACCGGTGGCATCGGGTCGCTGCCCGTGGTTGAGGGATTTGGCCGGTCTTATGAACTCGATAATGAATTTGCCTATGCCGAAACCTGCGCAGCCATAGGCTCCATTTTCTGGAACTGGCAGATGACCCTGGCGACCGGAGACGCCAGATATGCGGACCTGACGGAGTGGCAACTGTACAATGCCGCGGCTGTCGGGATTGCACTGCATGGCAGGGCCTACCTGTATCGCAATCCACTGCAGTCTGCGGGTGGCTTGACGCGGAAACCATGGTTTGGCACTGCCTGCTGTCCGGGGAATATTGCCCGGTTATGGGCACAACTGGGCCGATATCTCGTCTCCGCGGACAAAACAGGCCTGGTGCTGCACCAGTATATCGGCTGTGAGGCGGATATCCCAATGGAAGAGAACGCAGACCCGGTTCGTCTCAGGATATCCTCCGGTCTGCCCTGGGAGGGGAAGGTCACTGTGTCCCTCTCACAAAACCAGCCTCGGGCGTTCTGTCTCAAGGTGAGGATTCCCGGCTGGGCGGACAGCTGGCAGGTCATGGTGGATGGTGACGTCCTGCAATCAGGGAAACGCGGTTCGGTATCATCACCGTCTGCCGGAAACCATTTTTTCTTTGAGTCCTTTTACCTGGAGTTGAACCGCACCTGGGACCGGGTGACAACGATCGAGATCCTGTTCGGCATGCCGGTGGTGTTTCATCAGTCACCCGCCGAGGTAAAAACCAACCGGGGCAAAACCGCTCTCTCACGGGGACCGGTGGTATACTGCCTGGAAGATATCGACAACCCGCAGGCCGGTGTTCCTCAGGCCGTTATCAACCGGCAGCAGGTCATCCGGCATCGGTATATAGTTAACCTGCTGCACGGGGTCGTTATTCTCGAAGGCAAGGACACCACTGGAAATTCCCTCGTCTTTATTCCCTATTACGGCTGGGCCAACCGGGAGCCTTCGAAAATGCAGGTCTGGGTGTCCGCTTCTCCCTGACGGGTTGAGGTCGGGACCGAACCGCAAGGGGGGGTATCATTCCTTCAGGATGCCGTGGCTTTCACAGCAACCACTCTTTGTGGAACCGTAATAAAAACCGTCAGGACTGCCGCCAGGATCGGGACCAGTGCCAGGATCCAGAACGTGAGCGTGAGCCCGTAAGCATCGGCCATAAAGCCGGACAGGGCCGTTCCCAATCCGCCGGTACCAAAGGAGAGACCCAGTATCAGGCCGGATGCCAGTCCAAGATGCCGCGGCATCAGTTCCTGAGTCAGGACAATGGTGACTGAGAATGAAGCCAGCAGCGCCGCCCCCGAGGCCCCCGCCATCACCCATACCCAGGGACCTTTCAGGTAGAGCATCAAGGCCGCAAAAACAGGATAAACCAGCGAACTGATGACGATGATTCGCTTTCGCCCGATCCGATCCGATAAATGGCCGCCATAAAGACCTGCAAATGCACCGCAGGCTAAAAACACGGTCAATATCAGGCTGGCGGATGTCAATGCAATCCCTTTGCCCTCAAAAAACAGGGGCAGAAAAGTGATAAAACTGACGTAAACCCATGAGCGAAGGGTGACGATAAGGCAGACCGCTATCAGGGACACCCAGGGGATGATGGATGCCGTGCCGGGCGTTGCGTCGGACGGTCCGGGTTTTTCCGACTCCCGGCGCAGGAAATCTCCCGGGTAGAAAAGGATCAGCAGGACCAGCAGGACGCAGGGTGGGAGCAAGCCCAGGGTTGCATGCAGACCAAAACCGAGCACCAGAAACCCGCCAACCATCGGACCGATGGCAAACCCCAGATTTCCCCCCATGGAAAAAACAGCCGTTCCCAGACCCTTTTTGGATCCGCTGAGAAGAAAGACGGCCATCATGGATCTTGGATGAAAAGCGGCCGTTCCCAGTCCTGCCAGCGCGACCAGTGAGAGTGCGGTCAGGTAGTTGGGTGCCCATCCCAGCAGTCCCATGGCGGTTGCTGTCCAGAGAAGTCCGACCGGAATGAACCAGCCGGTGGGAACCCGATCGGAGATGAAACCGAAAAAAGGTTGGATAACAGATGAGGTTAGATTCAGAACCATCATCATCAACCCTACCTGGAAGTAGCTCAGCTCAAAGAGGTCCTTCTGCCGGGTCACCACTACCGGCAGGATGCCCTGGGAAGCGTCGATAAAGACATGTCCCAGGAAGATCAGCAAGAGGGGAATTTTTTCCATATAATTGGTTTCTTTTGTTCGCTGACGGCGGCGATCAGAATCAGAGCAACCGCAGCCATCGTGATGTTGATGAAAAAGGCGTGATCGTAAACCCCGGTCCGGTCTCTCAGCAGTCCGGAGATCCAGTGGGTTGCGATCGCTCCTGCACCGTAAAACGGGGTCCAGGCGCCAATGACAGTCCCCATGTGCTCCCGGGGAAAATAGTCCCCGGCACAGGCGCCATAAATCGGAAAAGTGGCGCCATAAAACACAGCCATCCCGCCGACGGCCAGGCAGAGCATGACCCAGGAACTGCTGGTGAACAGCAGACCGGTCAGGGCCAGGACAATCATCAGGTTGGAGATCAGAATGGTTTTTTTACGTCCCCAGATATCGGACAGCGGCAGAATAATCAGCACCCCAGCCAATTGACTGAGACCGTGGATCGTTGCCAGAAAACTCGATTTTTCCAGGGAGAAATTCAGCTGGTACTCGGCATAATCCACCATAAATGTTGTTGCACCATACAAAGCATAGGCAATGGCGAAATAGGAGAACCCAAGCAGCCAGAAATTGCGGTTTTTAAAAATGTCGGCCAGGCGGTTTGCTTCCCCGGGTGGGGGTTGACCCAAAACATCCGTTTTTTCCTTTTCCGCTTCTCCCCAGGGTCGATAACCGGCCCCGGCGGGATCGCTTTTCAGCAGCAGCAGGTTGACGACGATCATGATCCCGGCCAGCAGACCCAGCAGGTACCAGGTGTATCGCCAGTTCAGATGCAGGACGATCAGCGGGAACAAGGCCCCCATGGAGGCGAATCCAAGCCCGTAACCGGTTGACAGAATCCCCAGTGCCAGTCCCCGTCGGTGAAAGGCAAACCAGCGCTGCACCAGGGTAATGACCGGCGTCCACATACCGGTGGCGC
>JAHJRI010000378.1 GCA_018830885.1 bacterium
CTCCAGGAGGATTCATGCGTTTCTTGAAACACAATACCTTTGGGGCGTATACAGATGAATAGTTACTCGAATGGATCGGTATCGAATATGAAAAAACAGACCCTCAGAACCCCGGTATTAATCATTGGTGGTGGTGTCACGGGTACAGGACTGGCCCGCGATCTTGCCTTACGGGGCATTTGCAGCACCTTGATCGAAAGAAGGGACATCAATGCCGGTGCCTCGGGCAGTAACCACGGTCTGTTGCACAGCGGGGCCCGCTATGTCTCCAATGATCTGGAAAGTGCTCAGCAGTGCAAAATGGAGAATGAGCGGCTGAAGCGACTGGTGCCCGATCTGATTGATCCTACGGGGGGGATTTTTGCCGCAGTGGCGGGGGATGACGAAAATTACATCGCCGATTTTCCGGGGTTGTGCAGAAAAGCCGGTATTCGCTGTCGGAAAATGGACATTGAAGAAGCACTGGCGCTGGAACCGATTCTGTCCAAATCCCTCATCGCCGCTTATGAGGTTGATGACGCCTCTGTCGATCCTTTCGGGCTCTCACTTTCCAATATGGCGGATGCCATCAAGCGGGGTGCCAGCCTGATGCTGCACACCCGGGTGACGGGGTTCACCATCAACCGGGGAAAAATCCAGTCGGTTCAGGTGATCAACACCAAAACCAGCTGCGAAACCAGCATCGAAGCCGGCTATATTGTCAATGCAGCCGGGGCCTGGTCTGGTCAGATCGCAGCGATGGCCGGAATCGATCTGAATATCACCTATTCCAAGGGAACGCTGCTGGTGACCCACAGCAGGCTCAGCAACCGCGTGATCAACAGACTGCGGTCGCCATCCGATGGCGACATCTTTGTTCCGGGCGGAACGATATCCCTGCTGGGGACAACGTCAGTCCGGCTGAAGAGCCTGGACATCATTCGGCCCACGGTTGAGGAGGTTGATCATATTATTGATGAGCTGTCGCCCCTGCTACCGGTTTTAAACACCACCCGCTACATCAGGGCCTATGCCGGGGTTCGGCCCCTGATCACGAATCAGGATCTCGAAGACGACCGCTCCGCCAGTCGGGGGTTTGCGCTGTTTGATCACGCCGACGATAATGTGGAGAATCTGGTGACCATCACCGGTGGCAAATTGACCACCTATCGACATATGGCTGAAGTAGCGGCTGATTTGATCTGTCAAAAAATGGGGATCACGGCCCCCTGTGCAACTGCTGAAACAGCCCTGACCGGAAAGGCGGATCAACGTGCAACCACGCCGGGGCAATCCCCCCGAGCCTGGATGAAGCGACATACCAAGGACGATGTGCTGCTTTGCGAGTGTGAAATGGTATCAAAAAAAGTCGTGGATGAAATTCTCAATGATGCGACACTGAAATCCGAACCGGTTGATTTGCGATCCATCGGTTTGCGAAGTCGCATCGGCAAGGGGGCCTGCCAGGGATCGATGTGCAGTATCCGGGTTGTGGCGCACCTCTATCACCAGGAGGTCCTGCATGGGAACGAAGGCCCGGCCACGCTGAAAGATTTCCTGCATGACCGCTGGATTGGCCAGCACGCCGTCCTATGGGGCAGCCAGCTGGCGCAGGCGGAGTTATCCGAAGCGGTTCACTGTGGCCTGTTCGATCTGGAAAAATAACCGACGGCGGGTATTCAAACCCGCCCTGTTCCGGCCATAACACCTTACCAGGGGCTTCTGACGCCCAACGATGGACAATGACAAACCTGAAACAAGTGGATTGTGATCTGCTGATTATCGGTGCCGGGATGGCCGGCATGGCTGCAGCTGTTTTTGCCGCCAAGCGGGGGATATCGACGGTACAATGCGGCAGCAGCGGAGGATTGCTGTTTGCCAGCGGACTGCTGGACCTGCTGGGGGTTTTTCCTGTTGAAAATGGCAGAACCTGGGACAACCCGTGGGATGCAATCGACACGTTGACAGCTTCCTCCCCGGACCATCCCTATGCCCGGGTGGGGAGGGAAACGATCAGGGAATCGTTTCTGGAACTGGCAGCGTTTATGTCGGATGCGGGTTTGCCCTATCGGTTTCAACCCCATGCCAATTCAACCGTATTGACAGGGCTGGGGACGTGCAAACCTACCTATGGTGTGCCGTTGAGCATGTGGCCGGGGGCTTCGGCTCTCTCAGACACCCCGCCCTGCCTGCTGGTGGATTTCAAGGGGTTGAAAGAGTACAGTGCCCGGCAGATCGTTGAAATCCACAAAAAGTCATGGCCGGATCTGCGGGCTGTCCGGGTCACGTTTCCCGGAACCGGGAAAACGGCTGAACTCTACCCGGAACAGCTGGCCAGATCCCTTGAGGGTGAAGAGATCCGCGTAAAACTGGCAAAGACGATCAAAAAACAGCTCAGGGGCGAAACCTGTGTCGGCTTGCCGGCTGTGCTGGGCATTTATCAAACATCCGCGATCATGGCCGAAATGGAAGCGCTGCTCGGGGTGCAGGTCTTCGAGATTGCCACCCCCATGGTTTCCGTTCCCGGTCTGCGGATCCATGAGAAGGTGCAGCTGAAACTTCCCCCGGATAAGATCCGCCAGTTTTTCAGTACCCGGATTGAAAGGGTGGAGAGTTCAACAGACAACGGGTTCAGGCTCCATGCCCGGACCATGCAGGAGACGATCGCCATTCATGCCAGGGGGATCATTCTGGCCGGTGGCCGATTTCTGGGGCAGGGGCTTTCCGCGGATCGCTTCAGAATCAGGGAGACGCTGTTTGATCTGCCGGTCACCCAACCGGCGAAGCGAGACGACTGGCACAGCCTGGATTTTTTTGAGCGAAGCGGCCATCCCATCAATCGGGCCGGGTTGGAAATCGATCGCTCGTTTCGACCCCTGGATCGTGGCGGTGAACCCGCATATGACCACCTGTTCGCCGCCGGTTCCATCCTGGCTCACCAGGATTGGATCCGGGAGAAAAGCGGTTCCGGGATAGCGATTGCCACGGCATTTGCCGCTGTCAATGCCTTTTTCCGGCAGCAATAGGGATAAGCCTGCCGCCCCCGGGGTCTCAATCCGCGATAATGACCGCCTTTTTGATGATCACCGCTGTGCGGGGGACATCCTGGGTGCCGTTACGGATCGTCGTGCGGGTATTTTCAATGGATTGGACAACCTTCATCCCCTCGGTCACTTCGCCGAAGACACAATACCCCCAGCCCGCCACAGATTTGAATTTATGGTCAAGAAAGTGGTTGTTGACGGTATTGATGAAAAACTGGGCGGTGGCTGAATGCGGATCCTGGGTTCGGGCCATGGCAATGGTACCGGCCCGGTTTTGAAGACCGTTGTCTGCTTCGTTCGGTATCGATGCAAGGGTGGTCTTGGGTGCCATGTCGCTGGTCAACCCGCCACCCTGGATCATAAATCCCCGAATGACGCGGTGGAAGATGGTACCTTCATAAAAACCACTTTTGACATAGGCCAGAAAATTCTTCACGGTCCGGGGGGCCCTGGTCCGGTCCAGTTTCAACACGATATTGCCGTGGCTGGTTTCAAGCCGCACCTGTGGATTGGGGGACTCTGCCTTTATGGATGGCGGGGAGAGGGCAAAAAGAAATAATAGAATAATCAGCTTTTTCAATATTCGTCTCTAAAAAATGAGCTCCGGTATCTCCTGCATATCTCCGTACCGGTGTTCGTTGTTTTGTATGAGAATGGCAAAATCAGGGTACACGTAACGAAGTACATGTCCCCCGATTTTGCCATTCTCATGCTTCGTTGTGCCCGCCCGCGGGCATGGTGGTTTGTTTGAGAATAGCACCTGGCAATCCTGACAGAGTGTCTGGTATGGACCTGTTTCAGACGATTAGACAAGTTTTTAGATGATCTGAACGACATTGAGCGTCCGAAATCCCAACTGTCTGAGGACAGCGTCCGAGTTTTGGGATTTCAGCGAGATGCGTTCTAGATCATCTTTAAAACGAGTCTCCGTCTGAAAGAGGTTTGTA
>JAHJRI010000379.1 GCA_018830885.1 bacterium
ACTCTACCCGGAAAATCCGAACGCACCCAACCTGATCCACTCCCTGGAGCGCCCGTCTTTAAGTCATTTTCTGGGAACCGATCAGCTCGGTCGCGATATTCTGGGCAGGATCCTGCATGGTGGCCGGATCTCGCTGACCATCGCCCTGGGCTCCGTGGCCATGGGATTGATTTTCGGTATTCCCCTGGGACTGGTATCCGGTTATTTCGGAGGTAAGACCGACTTTCTCATCCAGCGAATTACCGATATGATGCTCTCCTTTCCACCCTTTATTCTGGCGCTATCCCTGGTTGCCGTGCTGGGTGTCGGGTTGAAAAACACCCTGATCTCGGTGGGGATTGCCGGGATTCCACACACCATCCGCATCACCCGTGGATGTGTGCTCTCCATCCGGGAACAGGTGTATGTGGAAGCCGCCCGCGCGGTTGGCACCCGAGACCGCGTGATCCTCGTGCGCCACATCCTGCCCAATGTGATGGTTCCCATCATCGTCAACAGCACCCTGTTTCTGGGCATGGCGATCCTGTTTGCCGCCGGACTCGGATTCCTGGGAGTGGGCATTCAGCCGCCTACCCCGGAATGGGGCACCATGCTGGGATCCGGACGCAGCTATCTCTTTGCCGCACCGCACGTCGCCACGTTTCCAGGCATCGCCATCTTTCTGGTTGTGCTGGGGTTCAACCTGCTGGGAGACGGTCTGCGAGATGCACTGGATCCGAGGCTGGGGTATGAATAGCGACATGATTCTTTCGATTCGGGATCTGCAGATCACGTTCAAGACATACGATGGTGACGTTCAGGCAGTCAACGGCGTTGACCTGGATATCGGGCAGGGTGAAACCGTGGGTCTGGTCGGTGAAAGCGGCTGCGGCAAGAGCGTCACCGCCAAGGCCATCCTGGCTCTGCTCCCCGCCCGCACCACGTCGGTAACGGGCAAAATCCTCTTCCAGGGACAGGACCTGCTGCAGTTCACTGAAAAAGAGATCCTGAAAATCCGGGGCAACTGGATCTCGATGATTTTCCAGGAACCGATGACCTCCCTGAACCCGGGTCTGAAAATCGGGGATCAGATTGCCGAGGCACTGGTTCTGCACCAGGCCATGAGCTGGCCGCAGGCCAGGCTGGAGGCAGTCGAAATGCTGGATCAGGTGCGGATTCCCTCACCGAAGATCCGCGCCGGCAATTACCCGCACAGTCTCAGTGGCGGGATGCGGCAGCGAGCCATGATCGCCATGGCGCTCTCCTGCCAGCCGGCGCTGCTGCTGGCCGATGAACCGACAACAGCCCTGGATGTGACCATCCAAGCCCAGATCCTGGAATTGATGAAGCAGATGCAGGCCAAGCTGAATACGGCCATCCTGCTGATCACCCATGATCTTGGTCTCATCGCAGAAGTCGCGGAAAGAGTTCTGGTCATGTACGCCGGGCGGGTGGTTGAGGAGGCGCCGGTCAAAGATCTCTACAAGAACCCCCTGCACCCTTATACCCAGGGTTTGCTGGGATCGATCCCGGTACTCGGCGAGAAATTCACCAGTGGGCGACAATCGCTGGTTGAAATTCCCGGCACGGTACCCAGCCTGTTTGACCTGCCCGGAGGCTGCGCCTTTCATCCCCGCTGCCGGCACACGATGGAGATCTGCCGGAAACAAGCGCCACCCCGAACTGCTCCGGACGCCACCCGAAAAGTGGCCTGCTGGCTGAACACTGAAAAAGAATAGCGTATGGCACTGCTTGAAGTCACCGACCTGAAAATGCATTTCCCCCTGCAGAAGGGCTTGTTCTCGAAATCCGCGGGAGTTGTTCGCGCCGTGGACGGCGTGAGTTTTACCCTGCAGAAAGGAGAAACCCTGGGGTTGGTCGGTGAGAGCGGCTGCGGGAAAACGACGGTCAGTCGCAGCCTGCTGAGACTGATCGAACCCACCTCCGGCAGCGTGGTGTTTGACAATATTGATATCCTGAAACTGGATGCCAGACGATTGCGGCAGATGCGGGCCAACCTGCAGATTATTTTTCAGGATCCCTTCTCTTCGCTCAATCCCCGGATGACCATCGAGAATATCATTGCCGAACCGCTTCGGAACCACCGGAAAATCAGAGGGAAGGAGCTGCGGGAGACGGTTGCCTTTCTGATGGAAAAGGTCGGGTTGCTGCCCGAACAGGCGCGTCGATACCCCCATGAATTCAGTGGCGGACAGCGACAGCGCATCGGCATTGCCCGGGCGATCGCGTTGAATCCAAAGGTTATTATCTGCGATGAACCGGTCTCCGCCCTGGACGTGTCGATTCAGGCCCAGGTCATCAACCTGCTGGTCCGGCTGCAGGAAGAACTGGGGCTCTCCTACCTCTTCATTGCCCATGACCTGAGCGTGGTGGAGCATATCAGTGACCGGGTTGCCGTCATGTACCTGGGAAAAATCGTGGAAATGACCAGCGACCGGGAACTGTACCGAAACCCGCAACACCCCTACACGCAAGCCTTGTTGTCGGCCGTCCCGGTCCCCAATCCTGAAATTCAGAGAAAACGGATTCTACTGAAAGGCGATGTCCCCAGCCCCCTGGATCCGCCGAGTGGATGCGCCTTCCACACCCGGTGTCATGAAGCCACCGGGCAGTGTCTCTCCCAGGAACCCGTCTACAGGGAACTTGGCAACAACCACTGGGTCGCCTGTCACCTCAGATAACTCTTTCTGAAACACCCCCGCCCACGGCTGGGACGATTGCCCCCCTATTGATGGTTTTCAGCGGAAGCCAAAGCCGGACAGGTTCCTGCCCCGACTTTGACAAGCCCTTTGCTAAACCGGTATCATGGTGTATTGCCCATGTTGACTGCTCAATCGGCCGTAAAGCCCGCACAGCATGGGTTCATCAGACCAGGGAGAGCCTGCATGGAAATTGCGCTGTCTGTCAGCCATTTGAAAAAGGTATTCGCGGGAAACATCGAGGCCCTCAAGGGAATCAGTTTCGAGGTGCAACAGGGGGATTTCATGGCATTGCTGGGCCCCAACGGCGCCGGAAAATCCACCACCATCGGTATTATCAGCTCATTGATCAACAAGAGCAGCGGTAAGGTCCGGATTTTCGAGCACGATATCGACACGGATTTTTCTGCTGCTAAAAGAAATATCGGGATCGTGCCCCAGGAGTTCAATTTCAACCAGTTTGAAAAAGTGGGTGATATCCTGCGCGCCCAGGCCGGCTACTTCGGCATCAAACCAGCCATAGCCGGCCAGAGAACCGAGAAGTACCTGAAGCTGCTGGGTCTCTGGGAAAAACAGGGGCAACCGTCCCGCAACCTGTCTGGTGGCATGAAGCGGCGCTTGATGATTGCCAGGGCCCTGGTGCATGAACCACGGCTGCTGATCCTCGACGAACCGACGGCAGGGGTTGATATCGAGCTGCGCCGTTCCATGTGGGACTTCCTGATCGATCTCAACCGGAAAGGTACCACGATCATCCTCACCACCCACTATCTGGAGGAAGCCGAGCATCTTTGCCGTTCCATCGCCATCATCGATCACGGCGAGATCATCGAGAACACAAAGATGAAGGACCTGCTGCACAAGCTGGATCGGGAAACCTTCGTCCTCGACCTGGGAACCGAGCTGAACGATACCGTTCCGCTGCCCTGCCGTGACGCACGGCTGGTGGATGCCACCACCCTGGAAATTGATATCACCCGGGACCAGACCCTCAACGAGATATTCGCCACCCTGAATGAAGCGGGGATTGTGGTCAAGAGCATGCGCAACAAGACAAACCGTCTGGAAGAGCTGTTTGTCTCCCTGGTGGAAAATGGACATGCAACCGCTTTAAAGGAGACCCCATGAATTTCCAGGAACAACTGGTGGCATTAACCACCATCGTCAGAAAAGAGATCCGGCGGTTCTTGAGAATCTGGGTGCAGACATTGATTCCCCCGGCCATTACCATTGTGCTGTACTTCGTTATTTTCGGTCAGCTGATCGGGAACCGGATCGGGCAGATGGGTGGCTACAACTATATGCAGTTCATTGTGCCCGGGCTGATCATGATGTCCGTCATTACCAACTCATACGGCAATGTGGTCTCCTCGTTCTTCGGCAACAAGTTCCAGCATTGCATTGAGGAGTTGATGGTTTCACCGACACCGGAGTATATCATCATCCTGGGGTTCGTCATCGGCGGCGTTGTCCGGGGTATCCTGGTCGGTGGCATTGTCAGCCTGCTCTCGCTGTTTTTTGCCGATCTCACACTTTTTCATGCAGGGATTACCATCAGTATTGTCATCCTGACAGCGGTGCTGTTTTCACTGGGGGGATTGATCAACGCCATCTATGCCAATAAATTTGATGACATCTCCATTATTCCCACTTTTATTCTGACACCCTTGACCTACCTGGGAGGGGTTTTCTATTCCATCGATCTGCTCCCGCCATTCTGGGCTGCGGTCTCAAAAGCCAATCCCATCGTTTATATGGTCAACGGGTTCCGCTACGGAATCCTGGGCGTGTCAGATGTCAGCCTGGGGGTTTCATACGCCATGATCGCCCTGTTCATCACCGGGCTTTATCTCTGGGCGTTCATTCTGATGCGCCGGGGCGTCGGGATGCGTTCCTGAGAACACCGCATCGATGTTTATTTGTCCGCGACAACCCAGAAGGATGCCTTGCCGTTGCGTACAATGGCAGGCGTCAGCCCATGATCGGCAATCATCTTTCCAATCTGGTCGGGGGTGAAAAAATGGCTGCCCATGAGGGCCAGTGTTTCAGCCCAGGCGATCAGTTTGACCACAAACCGGCTGATATCAAAGTCCTCGATCACCAGTCGGCCGCCCGGTTTCAAGACCCGCACCAGTTCACCCACCGCTGCCAGTGGTTTCTTAAAATGGTGCAGGGCATCAACAACCAGAATACGGTCAAAACTCCCATCGGGAAACGGCAGTTTATCAACGCTGCCCCGCACCGAAAGGAGTTTCCCCTTTTTTAAGGCCTGTTTCAGCATGGGCAATGAAAAGTCACAGACCACCACATCCCGGGCGAGTGTCTTGAAACGCTCTGACACCCTGCCGGTGCCACCCCCCGCGTCAAGGATCCTGCCGTCCGTGGGCAGTTTCAGGATCCGGTTGAACTCAGAATCCAGGGGGAGTTTGATCAATCGATCATAAATCGGGGCCAACAGGTCAAAATGATCCAGCATGGATGCTCCTTTCAGTCACCGGTTAGCCTCCCGGTCGGATTTGTGGACGGCAGGTCCCGCATCTGTCACCCACCGTCTTCCTCAAGCAAATCACGGGTAGGGGTTCTGAAAACACGGGGACTGGCAACAACCTCATCCGGATTGCAGTGTTCATCAAAGGCGTTAAAATACCGGTTTGCCTGTCTGATAGCAGCCTGGTTGAAACTGCGGTTGATGATCTTGAACAGCCCCGTCCGGGCCTGGGACAGCATGGCGGTTTTATAGTCATGGGCAAAATCGTATTTCCAGACTTCCAGGGTCAGAATGGCGAATTTCAGCAGGGGATCATATTCAAAATCCTTGCTCAGTGTCTGGTTGTCCTGGAGATAGGAACCGTTTTCCTTGCACTTATGCACCAGTTCCGCCAGGATTTGCTTCTGCCGCTCGATCTCCCCGCTGGCCTTGATCAGATAGTACTCATTCAACAGCCGATTCAAGGCGATCATGCCATTGAGCAGGAAGACATCGCGGTGAATGATATCCTTTGTTGCTTCCAGGTTCTGCAAAACCGTGGATGAAAAAATCGGAAATCGAGAAAGAATGAGATTGATTTTCAGATGAATGATCTGAACGATCAGCGCCGGCCGGTTGAATTTACCCACCGGTATTTTTTCATTTCCCTTGCGGATGGCACCATAGGCCTCGATGATTTCCGATGCGGAGATGCTTTCAGAATAAAAACTGGTTTTCTCATACTTGGTGTTCAGACTCTCAAATTCCCGGATGCTCTTTTTTGTCTGGATGTGAAGCACCGCCAGTTGCCGCTTGGCATTGGAATAACCGATCCCGCGGATGGGATAGCCGGTGAGCAGCCTTTTCTGCATCACCTCCAGATAGTGCAGGAAGACCTTTAAAAACCAGGAGAGGTTGTTCAGACTGTAGGCGTGTGTGTTAATCGCCCTGCCCAGGTTCAAAACAATGGATTCGAGAATGGCAAACTTCTGATCCCCCAGACCGCTCTGCTGAGCATCCTGGTAGGACTGCATCGCCTTCAGGGCCTGCAGGTCGGCTGAATTGGGGAATTTAGCACTCAACGCGTTCAGCTCTTTTCTGATCTTGTGGTTCCTGGCAGGATCCTTTGTCAGGTCGCTGTTGATGGCTGTCCGGTATTCTGAAAGGCTGGGAAGCCTTTTCAGGGAACGGAAAAGCCCCTTTTCCGCTTTCAGGGCAAAACTGGGTCTATCTCCAAAGAAATCGGGGGAATTGGGGAATAGACCAATTTCCTCCTTTCTTTTCGGGACCTCGTCTGTCTTCTCATCCTGATCATTCAGGCTGGCGTTTTCCATTTATGGTATTCAGTTTCCGGTAACTATTTGCCATCAGTGCAGCGAGGGTCTACCCCGCCCTTAAAAAAATCAATACCCGTTCTGATCCTGCCTGCCGGGTTCGTCCTGTGCGAAACCGCCGGAAGCATCCGTGGCCATGTAAATTTCCCGGACAGCCGGGTGGTGTCAGGGCATATCACAGGATCGTCAATACGCCTGAACAAACCTCTTTTTGTAACTATTCACCACTTTTTCTGAGCAGACGCTGAGACCTGTATGTGATTGAACGGATTGAAAGTGGTGAAGCATCGCCAGGATGGCAATGTCAACGACCGCCCTCGGATGACGGCCAGGGATGGACGTCGAGAATGAGTTCAATGACATACAGGTCTTAGCGTCTATAGCGGAACCTGAATCGATACCTCTATTTTATCCCCTGGTGACGAAAACAACCAGCGCTAATTCCAGGTTTTAGAGGATCTCTTTTTTCAGCTTGAAACCATTCATGTTTTTATGAAAATAGACCGCCTTGTTCTGATAGGCCCGCTTCATTTCGCCAAAAACAAGCTTGAAGAGTTTCTGATCCTCGGCCTTCATCTGGTCAAATTTTTGCGTTTTCAGCTTTTGAAAATAATTGAAATAGTGATCCGCGATCTTTTCATTTCCCAGAAAGACCGCAATCAGCATCACCAGACGACCGCTGCGGAAAGTGATAAACCGGCTTTTTACCGTTTTAAACAGCTCTGCCGCTTTCTGCTGGATATTGCGCAGCAGCTGCACCGCTTCTTCCGGTTTCTGCAGGCTCATCAGCACCTCCGCCAGGGTCAGTCGGAGCGTGATGGTGTGCCAGGACAGTTCGTAGCTCTGATTGAGGTCTGCCAGGGTCGTCGATGTCTCAATCGCGGTTTCGTATGATTTCAGGACCATGGGGGTGGAGCGCTTGAGGGAGGGAATTTCCTGCCTGAAGTCCCGGTATTCCTGGCTTCTGCGCTCCCGCCCCTTCAACCAGACATCCCTGAACTCAGGATGTTGCAGGACTTTGGGCAGCTGCGCATCGGCTTTCTGGCGGAACATCTGTTTCTGGGTGCTGGCAAAAAAGCAGGAGGGGCAGATCGTGACCTTGCAGCGGTTGTAATCAACAAAATCGAATCCATCGGCACTCACGTGATAGACAGGAATGCCAAATATGTTGGAGCTGGCTTTCAGACTCCGGGGTTTCAGATAAAAGTGCTTGACGACGTCCTTACTGCCGCAGATAAAACAGTTCAGGTTGAAATCGGTGATCGCATTGCTCTCCCTGTTCGGCTGAGAGGCAGGTACCGGTGACGGGGACACGGCTGCCTCTTCAACGGGGAGCTCCGCTTCCGGGACCACCTCCGGTTCGGGGGCAAAAGCCTGGCTGTCGCTGTCGTCCCTGTTGCCCTTGAAAAGTTGCAGGCCATCGGATTCCTGGATGATCTGGCAGTTTTCAATGAGTGCATTTTTTGACTGTTTCCATTTGATCCCCTGGTGACACCAGTTCACCATTCTCTGATACATGGCATCGGAAAAGCCGCTGTGATCCGCCAGTTGTTTCAGATATGCCTCCTCCTTTTCATGCAGGGATTCATCCGCCGAGATGATCAGCATCACCTCAAAGAATACCTGCTTCAGAATGTCTTCGTCGATTCCCGGATGCCGTCGCAGTGGGGGTGCCGTATTTTGGCGGACCATCTCTGTCAGGCGCTGCTTGGTGGTCTCATCCTTGACCAGATCGATGGCTATTTTCAGGAACCGCACCTCGGAGGCATCCAGCTGCTCGTCGCTCATGATCGTGGCCACCAGTGTCTCTGCATACCAGAGCAACTGGTCGTCATTCAGGCGGTGCACGGGAACCTCCATTTTGCTCATCTTACCATCGCTGGAAATCAATTCAATCTGCTCCTTTTTCCAGGCCAGGCCCTCATTACACCAATCCATCAAGGCTTTGAAGTAGGGTTCGCTGAACCGGAAAACCCTCGCACTCTCTTCCAGAAACCGTTTTTCCTCCGGTGTCAGTTCAGCATCGGAAATCAGGACCAGCGACAACTCCAGAAAGACGGCGGCCAGTATCCCGGGGGGGACGCCTGACGGTCTGGAGATGGGCGGCGGTCGTTTGCTCGCCAGACGTCCCAGCAATTCCTGTTTCTGCTCCGGTGTCTTGACCAGATGGACGATATCCTTGATGAATTCCGTTTCCGGCTGGCTGATCTCACCGTCAGCGAGTACGGCAGCAATCACCATCTCCGCATACCAGAAACGCTGACTCTGGGTTAAGGCTTTGAATGGAACACTCATGAATGCTTCAGTCATCTTTTTTTATTCATCCCAGATTGCTCCCGGGCAGTTTTTCCCCTGAATCCGCCACCCGGATCTTGTTTTTTTGTATCTTTTGCCCCCTATACCGCTCTGAAGGAATCAGGACCTCTCTCTCTGGCTCATTAAAGGGGGGAATCGTTACGTTTTTTGCAACTATTCACTCAATGTCATTTAGTTAAGCCGCTTGCTGCGTGTCTGCGATGGACCTGTTTGAATTGCTTGGAGACGTTTCTTAGATGATCTGAACGAAGCGAAGCGGCCGAGGGCCCAATTGTTTGAGCAAAGCGAGTTTTGGGCTCTCAGCGAAGCAAGTTTTGATCATCTTGAAACGGATCCGCAATTGAAACGGGTCCATGGCAGACACGGGATTTAACGCTTAACTAAATGGCATTGACTATTCACTCAATGTCGTTAACTTAAGGGGCTTTTCTCAAGGGGCTGCAGGCAGAGCACCACCTGGATGGCCATTTTAAACAGAAAAAAGGGTAAAGAACAGTGCTTTGTCACCCAACCCTAAGGTGTCACACTTTGGACCAAACCTCAACCGTGATGGCCTGGATCACCACCCTGAAATCATGCCAATAGGGGATTTCCCCGGATTTTAGATTGTCTCCGGGGCGCCCCCCACCAATAGCTACGCCGTGATCAGACGGTCTCTTTGGTACCGGGAAACCCCTTTTCAATCAGAAAACCGCTCAAAAACCCATTGCTTTTTCCCGAAAATTCGTCAAGAGTTTAACATTTCGTATCTATTCAGCACTTTTTCTGAGCAGACGCTGAGATCTGTATGTGATTGAACAACTCAACAGACTTTTCACGATGAACAAAACGATCAACACGCTTTCCTTTAAGGCCGCACCCATTCTGGGCGGTTCCACCGACCGCATCCTGAGGGTCGATCTCAGTACAAACCAGTTGGCCATTCAGGAGCTGCCACCCGAGTTCAAGCAGAAATATATCGGGGGACGCGGTTACGCATTGAAACTGATCTGGGATGAAACCGACAAGAATACCCGTTTTGACAGTCCTGAAAATCTTCTGATCATGGCCGGAGGTCCCCTGTGCAACGAACCGAAATTTCCCGGCACCGGCAAGTTCATCGTCGGCACTATTTCGCCGTTGACCGGCTCCTTTATGGATTCCAACGTCGGGGGGTATTTTTCATCCATCCTGAAAGCCTGCGGATTTGATGCCATTGCCGTGACCGGCATCGCTGCGGAAAAATGCGTGCTGATCATCGATGACGACCGGGGAAGTATCCGCCTCGTCACCGCCCCTGTGGTGACAGAGGCCCTGGAAAACGGTGGGATCGCCTATGGGGAAAACCTGCTCCAGACCTATACCGGCCATCAACTCCACAAAAACATTGCCGCCGTCGCTACCGGCATCGGCTCTGAAACCACCGCTTTCGGGTTGATCAACAGTTTTTTTTATGACAGCCAGCGCAAGCGGCTCCGGACGAAACAGGCCGGCCGGGGGGGAACCGGTACGGTCATGCGGTTCAAGGGATTGATGGGGGTGATTGTCCACTCCAGCCAGGCGCGGTCCAGGGGCAACAACCCGGCTGATGCGGATGGTGTCAAGGCGGCCGGATCGGCACTGGCGAAAGTGATCCGGAATGAGGACCCGAAACAGCTGCATCTCTCATCCTGGGGCACACCGGTATTGGTCGAGTACATGAACAACTTTCATCTGCTGCCCGTCAACAACTACCAGCTGGGACAGACCGAAAAGGCCCGGCAGGTCTTTTCCGGTGTGTTCCTGGAAAAGTTTCTGAAGAAAAAACGGGCCGACGGCTGCTATTTCGGCTGCAATCTCTCCTGTGCCAAAGGTGCAGAGGAGGTGACCCTGCAGTATGGCCCCAGGAAGGGGCTCACGGTGGGAATAGACGGCCCCGAGTATGAAACGGTGGCGGCTGTGACCGGGTTCGGGATCTTCGATCCCCAATATACGATGGAGTATAACTGGTATTGCGATGAGTACGGGATCGACAGCATCTCCACCGGCGTGACCATGGCGTTTATCATGGAGTGCTGGCAAAGGGGTTACCTGACCCGCTCAGAGATTGGCTATGATCTGAACTGGGGCGATATTGAAGCGGCAGACCGTCTCTTCCATGACACCGCACTGGCCAGGGGAATCGGCAAAATCGCCGCCCGGGGCGTCCAACACGCCAGGAACTGGATCGGCCGCCACCATGCGGATAAAACCGGTCTCCCCCTGGCTGACGTGATGGCTGAACTGACGAAGTTCGCCATGGAAAGCAAAGGGCTCGAATTCTCCATGTACATCTCCCGGGAGTCCCTGGCCCAGCAGGGAGGCTATGGTTTTGCACTCAAGGGGCCCCAGCACGACGAGGCCTGGCTGATCTTCCTGGACCAGGTCCACCGGGAGATGGAGACATTTGAGATGAAAACCGCCGCCCTGAAGTGGTTTCCGCTGATCCGGACCTGGTTCAGCGCTGTCGGGCTCTGTAAACTGCCCTGGATTGATGTCCGGCATCCGGAAGCGGAAAAAACGGACAATCCGGCTCAGAACATGCCCTCCTTCAGCCTCTATATCCAGTTTCTGAATGCCACCACCGGGTCTGACAAATCCATCGACGATGTGCTGCGGGATTCGGAACGGCTGCACCTGCTGCAGAAGATGCTCAACCTGAGACAGGGAAAAGGGACCCGGGAATTCGACCGGATTCCCTTGCGGGCCATGGCACCGGCCTTTGCTGACGAGTATCAGACCCGGGAGGCATACTACGACCAGTGGCTGGAAGAGAGAATGGACCAGGGAAACGGGATTCCGGAAGGGATCGCGGACAGACATCAACTGCTGGTCGATCTCAGGCAGGAGGCATACGAGACACTGTGTGACAGTGTTTACAAGGCCAAGGGGT
The DNA here is from genome assembly GCA_018830885.1 of bacterium. Classification (GTDB taxonomy): domain Bacteria; phylum SAR324; class SAR324; order XYD2-FULL-50-16; family XYD2-FULL-50-16; genus JAHJRI01. Next base: position 11,707 of record JAHJRI010000379.1, read on the forward strand.
ACAGTATCAGCGGGATCCCCCTGCCGGAAACCCTGCAGGCGTTTGACCTTTTCGATGACAGGGCCCTGCAGGTGCTGCAGGCCCACGGCCTTTCGAGCGGGCTGAAGAACTAGTCCCCCGGGCCGGTCTTCCCGGCCCTGTTTCCTCCGCCCGGCAGACGGATCCCCCCGCTGCCGGTCAACAGCCCGTCAGGCAGGGGTTTCGTGCTGCACGCACCTCATCCAGTCGTCGCACCTTGGTGAATTGCGGGGCCTCATGCAACCGGTCCGGATCTGCCTGGATCTCGGCAGCAATGGTCTGCATGGCCAGGATGAAGCGATCGATATCCTCCTTTGACTCGGTTTCGGTCGGCTCTATCATGATCGCTCCGCTGACGATGAGGGGGAAGTATATGGTGGGCGGATGAAACCCGTAATCGATCAACCGCTTCGCGATATCCAGGGTCGTCGCATGGGATTCTTTCTGCAGCTGGTCTGAAAAGACACATTCATGCATACAGGGTTTGTCATAGGGCAAAAAGTAGGTGTCTTTCAGCTTCTCCTTGATGTAGTTGGCGTTCAGAACCGCATACCGGCTGGCATTTTTCAACCCCTCGGATCCCATGCTCAGGATATAGCTGTAAGCCCGGACCAGGATCCCGAAGTTCCCGTAAAAGGCGTGCATCCTGCCGATGGAATCGGGACAGGCGTCGCTGAGAACATAGTGGTCTCCCTGTTTTTCCGGCCGGGGGGTCGGCAGAAACCGGGCCAGGTGTTCCCTGACCAGCACGGGACCGGCACCGGGACCGCCGCCGCCATGAGGGGTCGAGAAGGTTTTGTGCAGGTTGAGATGCATCACATCCACCCCGATCTGACCCGGGCGCACCACCCCCATAATGGCATTCATGTTTGCACCGTCCGCATAGACCAGACCCCCCTTCCCATGGATGATGTCAGCGATCTCCTTCAGGTTCTCCTCGTACAATCCCAGGGTATTGGGATTGGTAATCATGATACCGGCCGTATCCTCGTCCATCAATTCCGCAACCAGCTCCGGTGTCAGGATGCCATCCTCCCCCGACCGGACCGGGATCGATTTGAACCCGCAGAGGGCGGCACTGGCAGGGTTGGTTCCATGGGCCGTGTCGGGAATGAGTATCTTTGTCCGCTGCACGCCTTTGCTCTGATGAAAGGCATTGAAGATCATCATGCCCGCCAGCTCACCGTGAGCGCCGGCAGCCGGCTGCAGGCTGGCCGCGTGCATCCCCGTGATTTCACACAGGAACTGTTCCAGCTCGACCAGCAGGCGCAACGCGCCCTGTGAGACATGCTGCGGTGCCAGGGGATGGGCACTGGCAAATCCGCTGAGACCGGCCTGCCGGTCATTGATCTTCGGATTATATTTCATGGTGCAGGATCCCAGGGGGTACATGCCGGTGTCCAGCCCGAAATTCCACTGGGACAGCCTCGTAAAGTGGCGGATCACCTCCACTTCCGACAGATTGGGGAAATCAGGCCCCTCCCCCTGCAACGCCTCGTCCAGGGCACAGGCATCCACATCCCGCCGTGGCATCGAAAACCCGGTCTTCCCCGGTTTGCTCTTTTCCCAGAGGAGCGGTTCCTCCTGCACAATACCTCTTGCTGTCAGTTTCTCAGTCATCAGCCGATCTCCCGTATCAGGTTGTCCATATCCGCCTTCTCCATGGTTTCCGTTACACACAATAGATAGCACCCCGCCAGTTCCGGATAATACCCCGCCAGGGGCAGGCCCGCCATTATGCCTTTCTCCATGAGCGCCTGGTACCGGTCATCGAATCCGGTGGTGAAATCCACCACAAACTCGTTGAAGGTCGGGCTGTCAAAAACAATCCTGTAGCCTTTCTGTCGCAACCGTCCCTTGAGATATTCGCTTTTGTCGTAGTTAAGCCGGGCCAGCTCCCGGATGCCGGATCCACCTACCGTACTCATGTAAATCACGGACGCCATGGCGCACAATCCCTGGTTGGAGCAGATATTGGAGGTAGCCTTTTCCCTGCGAATGTGCTGTTCCCGGGTTGACAGGGTCAGCACAAAACCGCGCTTGCCTTCCACATCGACCGTCTGTCCGACCAGTCTGCCCGGCATATTCCGCATGTATTTTTCACGGCAGGCGAACATGCCCAGTCCCGGTCCGCCAAAGGACTGGGGAATACCAAAACTCTGCCCTTCGCCACAGGCGATGTCCGCCCCATAATGGCCGGGGGATTTCAACAGACCGTAAGCCAGCGGTTCCGTGAAGCAGCAAACAAACAGGGTCTTTTCATCTTTGGTGGCCTCACGCACCCCCTGCAGGTCTTCGATCACCCCGAAGAAGTTGGGCGACTGCACAGCCACGGCGGCCAGCTCGGACAGGGGCGGCAGGGTCGAGAGATCGCTCCGGCCGCTGGCCGTGCAGGGAATCTCAATCACCTCATAGCCCGTGGGTTTGAAGTAGGTGGCAACGACCTGCCGGTAAAGGGGATGAATCCCCCGGGAAACTGCCACTTTTGTCCTTTTGGTAATGCGGATCGACATCAGCAGGGCTTCCGCCAGGGCCGTCGCCCCGTCATAGAGGGAGGCGTTGGCGACATCCAGACCCAGCAGTCGGGCGACCAGGGTCTGGTACTCGAAGATACCCTGGAGTGTCCCCTGACTGATCTCCGGTTGATACGGCGTATAGGCCGTTGCAAACTCGGAGCGGCTGATGAGATACCGCACGATTTCCGGGATAAAGTGGTGGTAACTTCCGGCACCCATAAAAATGCGGCCCCGGTCGGCGCTGTCCATCGTGGCAGCCAGACCATCCATATGGCGGTTCAGCTCCCATTCGGTCAGCGGCTGCGGAATCTGCAGCTCGCCTTTGAAACGGCTGTTTTCGGGGACCATGGAAAAAAGGGCGTCCAGAGAGTCCTTCCCCAGGGTGGACAGCATCTCCTTGACTTCATCTTCTGTATGCGGCAGGTATCGCACGGTTATTCTCCCAGTCTATTCGTTAACGGTTCACATTGGATGCAAAAAACCCCAGCCCGTCTCGGTTTCAGAAAGCAGTGCCGGGGTTCGGGGTCATCGCATTTTGCCCATGGCAAGTCTGGCGGTGCGGTTGGGTCTGACATCCTCGACAATTTCAACCTTCAGTCTGCGCTTGCCCGCCTGCAGGAAGACAATCTGCCCGGTGCTCAAACGGTTGCGGGTCTTCACAAAACCGCAGCAGAGACCGCGAAACCGGATCTCTGTCGGGCGGTCCGGATCGGCAATGCTGTAAACACGGTTATCGAAGCGGTCTATCGCCATATCGGTGGCACAGGTCAGGACGATGCCAATGGGTTCCAGCGCCTCATCCAGAACAGCCACATCCTCTCCGGGAATGACCTTCCGGGGATCAAAACCGACAAAGGCATGGGTGAAGGGCTGATTTTCACTGTCAGCCAGGGCGTCTGCGCCCAGGAAATCCTTGGTGAAACCCCCACCGTCTTCCCGGTAGGGCAGGGCAAACGGCCAGGGATGATTGACAAACAGCCAGTCACCAATATCCTGATGGGAGAGCGGCAGGACGGCGCCCGCCCGCAGCGAGTCCCGGGACGCAAGTCCACAGGGCAGGGCACCCTGTGCCTGTCCCGCTTCGATCAGACGATCCCAGAGGGACAGGGTGTGTGCTGCCTTTACAAAAATCTCAAATCCAAACTCCCCCGTATAGCCGGTTCTGGAAAGCAGGATCGGGGTGCCATCTGTCAGCCTGACCTCTCCCGCCCCAGGGCTGTCGCCATTGAAATCGCCCTTGAAGCTGAAGTAGGGCATCGGGTCAAAGACCCGGTCGGGGTTTTGAATCAGGGTGGCAACGATTTTCGCCGCCTTTGGCCCCTGCACATCAATTTTTCCAAGCCGATCCGTCAAATCTTCGATCTGGACCAACGCTCCCCGGCGCTGGGCTTCCAGATGGGCTGAAACAGTCCCCCCCATCCCCGCATTCACGATCACGGTGTAGGCCCCGGGATCGTTCATGTAGACCAGGGCGTCATCGATCACGCCCCCTGAGCCATTCAGAAAAACACCATAGACACAGCGGCCGGGGCAGAGCGGTTTTTTCGCAGGTCCGATACAGGTCTCCAGGTTTTTGGAGAAACAGCGCTGCAGCAGGTTGGCGGCATCCGGTCCCTTCACCGTAATCCCCGCCATATGGCTGGTGTCAAAAATACCGGCCTTCAGAATAACCGCCAGATGCTCTTCCTTGGGTCCTGCGGGGTACCAGAGGGGCATGTCATAGCCGCCAAAATCCCCCATCGTCGCGCCATGGGACAGATGCCATGCGTGAAGCGGGGTCTGTCTGCTCTTACCTTCCATCGGTCATCCTCATCGATTACCATCCAGGGACGGGTGATACCGGTTGTTAAATACTGCACTCGTCACAGGGAACCTTGATATTATAGTGTTTGTAGACCACAAAAGCCTCAACGGATGCGACTTCGTCGATCCGGGACAACTCCTCGGTGTAGAATTCCAGCAACCCGAATCCCTTTTTGAGGACAACGGTCAGAATCAGATCATACCGGCCTGTCACAACACCGACGGCAATCACGCCCTTGACCTGGCTGATCTCCGCCCCTTTTTTGACCAGTTCGATGGTTTTCAGTTTCACCCCGATATAGACCACGCTCTGACCCGGTATTTTCTCGGGGTTCACCAGCCCGGTTATTTCCAGGACCCCTTCCTCTTCCAGCTTCCGGACACGGGACCGGACCGTCCCCTCGGCGACGGCAAGACTGTCGGCTATCTCCCTGAAGCGGATCCGCCCCTGTTTCATACTGTTGATAATGGCAACGGTGAGTTCATCAATTTTCATTTTGGTCGCTGATCTGATTCAGGGTCCAGAGCTTGACAGGACCTTTTCCAATCCCGGGGGGATGGCAGGCGCTGTTTCTCAATATACAATCCAACAGTTTTAACGAGTATGTCAATATGGGACCATGGTTTTGTTCATAATTATATATATCCATGTTTCATTTAAACGATTCGGCAAATTTATGCCATATTTGTATTCATTTCGTATGATTGTCCCGAACATCCCGGGTCCTGTTCCGGCAGGCCCCCGGGATATCGTGCCTGAACCGTTACTCGAACTGTTTTCTCAGTTCCCGCTTCAACACCTTGCCGGCGCCGCTGACGGGTATCTCACTCACAAAAACAACCTCTCTCACCTTTTTATAGGCAGATACCCTGGGGTTCACAAAATCGATCAGTTCAGCGGCTTCGAGACTGGCTCCAGCCACCAGCTTGACAAAAGCGACGGGCGATTCCCCCACTGCTGAGTCGGGTCTTCCAACCACGGCGCACTGTTCCACCGCCGGATGGGTGAAGATGATCTCCTCCAGTTCCCGGGGGTAAACGTTGTATCCCTTGTAAATGATCATATCCTTGAGACGATCGGTGATAAACACAAACCCGTCCTCATCCATCCGGCCAATATCACCGGTGTACAGCCAGCCGTTTTTGAGGACCTCCGCCGTGGCGTCGGGACGATTCCAGTATCCCTGCATCACCTGGGGTCCCTTGATGCAGATTTCACCCTCGGCTCCCTGGGGAAGATCTTCCCCGGTGGTTATGTCGGTTATTTTGACCTCGGTATCAAAGACCGGCAGACCCACCGATCCCAGGCGGATGGCATTCCGCTGGGGAGGGTTGGACGTCGCGCCCATCGAGCACTCGGTCAGACCATAGGCCTCAACCACAATCCCGCTGAATGCTTCCAGGAGCTTGTCCATCACCGCACCCGGCAGCGGGGCAGCGCCGGACGCCGCATATTTGACAGACGTGAGATCATAGTCGTCAAAATCGGGGAGGTTGATCAGGGGAATAAAAAGCTGGGGGGCGCCTCCCAGGATCGTTGCCCCATACTTGGCAATCCCATCGATATACTCCCGGGCCTCGAAGCGGGGATAAACAATCATGGTCGTACCGCTGGCAATCTGCATGTTCAGATATCCGATCGTCCCCATGGCATGAAACCAGGGCACCACGACCAGGGCAGTCTCCTTGTCCTGTTCGGAGATCCGGTCCTTCGGATCGACTTCCGGCGGGTAGATTAGATCCAGTTTGCCGTCTGCATAGCGGGGAACCGATCCATTCGGCCAGTTGCCGAACTGGAGGCAATTGGTAAAAACGTTGAAATGGGTCAGCATCACCCCCTTGGACACACCGGTCGTCCCGCCGGTATAGGCGATGTGGGCCAGGTCCTGTTTGACATCAATCACCACAGTGCCGGTATAGGGATCATGCTTTGCAAGCAGCTGCGCCATATCGAGGGTCCCGGGAACCTCAATCTTGCCCAGGGGTTTCAGCGGCTGGATCAGGGAGTTGTAGCAGTCGGCGATACTGGTGGTAATGACCTGTTCGACAGGGGTTTCCGGGATCACTGCCTGAATACCCGGGTAAATCAGATCCAGGGAAATCAGCAGCCTGGCCCCGGAGTCGCTCAGCTGATGTTTCGCTTCCGGAGGGGACAGCAGGGGACTCAGGGGGGTGAAAACCGCACCGATTCTCAGAACGGCATAGTAGGCGATGGCAAACTGGGGACAATTGATCAGGTTAATGGCGACACGGTCCCCCTGTTGGATCCCCAGGTCCACGAGAGCAGATGCGAAACGATCACTCAGATCTTTTAACTCCCGGTAAGTCAATTCCATCCCGCCAAAAATGATGGCAATCCGGTTCGGCACCCTCGCTGCCGTCTGATCCAGGAACTCAAAGACGGGCAATTCAGGGTAATCCAGCGTTTTTGGCCAGAATTGAGGCCAGGCATTAAAATTTTTCCCCATGGTCAATCTCCTTGATGCTCAGATTGGAAACCATGTTTCCCAACCATCATGGTTTGGAAACAGTGAATAAACAGAAACACACCTGCAACACGCAGACTGATTTTCAAGAGGGACCATACAGATAATCAACTGAAAATGCAAGGCTGGGTCCGGTCCGGGGCACCAAAATCATGTGGGTAGTTCGTCACACCCGCGCAGGCGGG
>JAHJRI010000380.1 GCA_018830885.1 bacterium
GGCACTGGTTCTGCAGAAACGCCGCAACCCCGCCCTGAGTCTGCAGATCGGTTATGAACTGTTTCATGCGACCATGCTTCTGTTCATCCAGTGAGGCTGTTTTACGATAATCACATTCGATGGCTGCCAGCATACGGGAGTCCAGCATGCGACTTTCCTCCGCCACCAGTGCGGCAATCAGCGCCGTTATCGCTCCGGTTCGATCTCTGCCGGCGTCACAGTGGATCAAGGTCTTTTTCCCTGCCACCATTTCCCGGAAGATCCCCCCGATAAACCCGCAGACCGATGACCGCATCCGCTCGTCCTCCCAGGTGGCAGGAAATTCCAGATCATTGAGTTTAATCTGGGTATTATAGAACCGGCCAATGGTTTTTCCCTCAGCCCCCTGGCAGAAATAGCGCTCTGTTTTTTCCGGTGAATAGTTCAGGGAAAAGATGGTGTCGGGATTTCCGACACCGTCACAGCTCCATCCAGAAAACCAGCCTGCAGCCCGCATCAGGACCCCGGGGCGGAAGACCCGTTCGCCCAGGCATTCGTTCAGACTGATTCCCACATCCCGAAAGTTGTAGTCGTGGTAAAAGCCTTCCCAGCGAACCGCCAGTCCGGGACCGTCGTCGTCGTAGCGAAGGCTTCTGATTTTAATAGCAACCAGGAACAACACCAGACAGACAAGGGTTGTTCCCAGCAATAGCATGCTTTTTTTCATGATCCCATTCTCTTTTCACCAGCACCGGCATTGATTGTATCCATTCCAGCAAGGGAATGATGCGACCATCTATCATCAGGATAGTGGATCCCGGTACTTCCTGTCCAATTCCCGGCTTTCCGGGGTGCACCAAATATGTGTGGGTACCTGTAAGCGAAAAGAGGTTGATGCACCCACTTTTCGACCCTGCCGGAACAGGGATCACTGTGGCCGGCTTTTTGAAGAATTGTCCACCAATATCAACAACCGGGGATTTCTCATCTCGCTTTACACTCCGGGAGATGGTAAAATAGGTTCAACATGCAGTTAAAAACCGTAGTTTACTTCAAGGGCACCTTGATTCGTAACGATTCACCTGTATACGCCCCAAAGGTATTGTGTTTCAAGAAACGCATGAATCCTCCCTGGAGCTCCTGGAATCCTTCCTTGGCTTCCAAGGTTCTTGAAACACAATACCTTCGGGGCCGAGCGGAAATTGAACTGAATAGATACCTTGATTCATTAAACTGATCGCGTTTATCGCACCAAAGGGTTGATCGTTCAAGAAAGGCACGAGTCCATCCATGGAGCTCCTGGAAGCCAGGGAGGGATTACAGGGTTCTCGAACGATCAATCCTTTGATGCATACTGAGTTCCAGTTAAGCAACGTGCCCACAATTGTTCAGTCCCTGATCAAAGACAGATAATGAACGGTCCCATGCCAGAAAAAGGTCGCGTCGCCAGGAAACTCCCCGGGTTGGCAACGCCCGCAGGAATCGGCATCTTCGCCCTGAATCTGCCCACTTCGATCCTGGCCAGGTTTCTGGCCTCCCAGGGAGACCGCTCATGACAAAGAGTCCTATTATCGTTGTCGGTGGTGGACCGGCCGGTCTGATGGCCGCCGGAAAAGCTGCAGAAGCTGGCGTCAGAACCCTTCTGCTCGAAAAAATGAAGCGCCCGGCACGCAAACTGGCCATTACGGGAAAAGGGCGCTGTAATCTGACCAATATTGCGGATATCGAGGAATTTCTCACCCAGTTCGGCAAAAATGGGCGGTTTTTAAGGCAGGCCTTTCAGGCGTTTTTCAATACCGACCTGATGGCGTTCCTGCAGGAGAAGGGCCTGGATCTGGTTACAGAAAGGGGAGGGCGGGTTTTTCCTGCCTGTGGCAAGGCTCAGGCAGTGGTGACGCTTTTAACGGACTGGGTTGGACGCTGCGGGGTTGAGATAAAAAACAACGCCGCCGTGGATGAACTCCTGGTGAAAGGACATCGTATTACCGGTGTCCGGTCCGGTAAGGTTGAAATTCCCTGCGAAAAGGTGATTCTGGCCACCGGGGGGGCCTCCTATCCGGCAACGGGATCGACCGGAGACGGCTATCGACTGGCCGGATCCGTCGGACATACCATTATTCCTACCCGGCCGGCACTGGTTCCCCTGGAGACAGCCAGTGACATCGTCCGGACCATGGCCGGTCTGAATCTGCGCAATATCGGCTTGCGGCTGCTGATTAACGGGAAAAAAAGGGCCGAGGCGTTCGGGGAACTGGTATTTGCCGATTTCGGGGTCACCGGACCGGTGATCCTCCAATTGAGTGGGATTGCTGTAGATGCTCTGCGTAACAGGGATGCCGTCACCATCGCCATCGACCTGAAACCGGCACTGGATGAAAAGAAACTTGATGCGAGACTGGTCAGGGATTTCACCACCCGCGCCAGGGAACCTGTCACAAGCATTCTGCGAGGTCTGCTGCCGAGGGAAATGGTCTCCGGTTGCCTGGAAGCCACTGCCATCCCCATCGAAAGAACCGGGGCGACCCTGTCGGCCGCGGAACGTCGTCGCCTGAAAACCTGGCTCAAGGACTTTCAGCTTGAGATTACCGGACACCGCTCTTTTTCAGAAGCGATCATCACCGCCGGCGGTATTGACACCCGGGAAGTTGATCCTCGAACCATGGCTTCCCGGCAGATAGAGGGGCTTTACCTCGCCGGGGAAATCCTTGATCTTCAGGCCCATACCGGGGGATACAATCTCCAGGCGGCCTTTTCGACCGGCTGGTTGGCGGGATTGTCTGCAGGACGGTCCCAGGATCAGACGTAAAAACTTTTCTTCACCTCTTCCATATGGGAAGCAGCCATTTTTTTAATGCGGTGCATGATATGCCGATGATCACGGGCGTTCTTCAGACCAGACGACACGGCCATCCACCACGGTCATGGTGAAGGGAATATGAGGGACTTCCTCCGGTTTGACCAGACGGGGGTCTTCAGCCATCACCGTAAAATCGGCCCGTTTTCCCGGTTCGATGCTGCCATTCTCCAGCTCGTCGAAAGAGAGATAGGCCGATCCCTGGGTATACAGCCGCAGGGCTTCATCCATGGTCAACGCCTCTTCGGGAGCGAGGACCGCACCCGAAGGGGTCGTTCGCATCACAGCCCCGGCCAGTCCTTTTCGTGGATCCAGCTCTGATACCGGGCAGTCGGAGCTGCCGCCGATCTTCAACCCGGCCTTGAGCATGCTCTTAAATGGATACAGCTTATGAGCAAGCTCGGGGCCAAAAGCTTCAATGAAACCGTCTCCGAGTTCGCTGAAGAAGACCGGCTGCACGGCCGCCGGAATATGCATGGCGACGGCTCTTTTCAGCAGATCCGGATAGAGGCAGCCCGCATGTTCGATCCGGTGTCGCATCGGGTTGTCGGACCGTGTTCCCAGCACCGTTTCGAAGGCATCCAGCGTATCGGCCAGACCGGCATCCCCCTGGGCATGAACAGCGATCTGGTACCCCAGATCGTGGTACCGTTTCACGTTTGCCTTCAGTTCGTCGAGACTGTACATCTTGAGTCCATGATCGTGGGGTGGGGTCAGGTAGGGCTGAACCACCGCTGCCGTGCGATTGGACATCCCGCCATCGGCAAAGAGCTTGATCGGACCGATCCGGAGCATTCCCGATCCGAAACCGGTTCTGATCCCTGACTCAACCAGTCCGTCAGCCAGAGGAGCGTAATTCATCGTGTATAGTCTTGTATCAAGCCGGTCCGCCGCCAGTGTCTCCTGATACATGCGCAGCACCTCGGGGACCACAAGGGCGTCAGCGGCGAAGACAAGCCCGACCTCGGCAAATTTTTGTGAAGCCGCTGCCACCAGATTGATCCGCTCCTCGGAATTCATTTTCATGAGATCTGCGAAGAAAAGAGAATTAAAAACAGCCATCATGGCCTGGTCATGCAGGACTCCGGTGGGTTCCCCGGAATCGGGATCCTTCTCGATTTTCCCCCCCTGGGGATCAGTTGCATCCCTGCGGATATCCATCATTTCCAGTGCCCGACTGTTGAGGGTGCAGGCGTGAAACGAGGTGTGGAACAGCACCACCGGATGCTCCGGACTGACCGCGTCCAGATCTGACCGACGGGGATGTCGGTTTTCTTTCAGGAAGTACTCGGCATAGCGGGATCCCTTGATCCATTCTCCCGGCTCTTTTTTTTCCGTTTCCTCCTTGACCCGGGAAAGAATGTCATCCATGCAGCTGACCCTGGCCGCTGAGAGATCGATTCCGTTGAGAAGGTAGCCAAAAATGGACATGTGGTTGTGGGATTCCATAAATCCCGGAAACATGGCTGCACCCTTGAGATCGATGGACACCGTCCCCATCTCTGTATCCCCTTTCAGGTCATTGTCCCTGCCCAGTTTGATGATGCGCCCGTTTTCAACCCCTACCGCCGAGTAAACAGTGCCGAACGGGTCAAGCGTGTTGATCCGCCCGTTATAAAAGATACAATCCATCCTTCCTCCTCCAGGTGTGATCGCCTTTCCATGGAAAGGCTTGTTTTCATGTTGAATCCCAGGATCAGCCGGTGCTGGTTGGCGCTGATTCGCCCCTTCCCTGTTTCATTGCACGTTTTCTTTCAGGTATGGTATCTTATCGGAAGCGATCGAAAGTTTAAAGCGCGAATTTTAAAAACGGACCATTTCTTAAACTCTCGGGAAAGGGAATCATGACAAGAATAAACGTAAACGGGATGGATATCAACACCGTAGAAAAAGGAAAGGGGGAAGCGCTCGTCTTTCTGCACGGGTTTACCGGCAGTCATGCGGATTGGGCCGCCCAGGTGGCTGTGACATCCGCTCAATACAGAACGATTGCCGTTGACCACAGGGGGCATGGTCAATCGGCTGCCCCGGATTCAAAGACCGCCTATTCCATCAAGATCTTTGCTGACGACGTCTACGCCCTGCTGGGCAAACTCGGAATCGATCGTTGCTGCCTCATCGGACACTCCATGGGGGGTTTCATGTCGCTGCAGCTGGCCATCGATCACCCGGAAATCGTACGGGGTCTGGTCCTGGTTGATACCTGCAGCGGGGAGTGGGACATCGCCCCCGGATATGCTGAATTCAAGGACAAACTGCATGCGCTGGCCCGTGATGAGGGTCTGGAAGCGGCTTTTGAATACGACGCCACCTACAACCCCACACGCGTCGAGAAGTTCCAGAAGCACCCGGAACTCAAGGAGGTCGCCCGCCAGAAGGTGCTGAACACCTCGCTTAACGGTTATATCCACGTCAGCAACACTTTCCAGGCGTGGCCACCGGTAACAGACCGTCTGTCGGAGATCAGGGTTCCCACGCTGATTGTTCTGGGTGAAGAGGATACCGGATTTATCCGTCCGTCCAAAATCATGAACGAAATGATCGCCGGTTCCAAACTGAGCATCATCAAGAATGTCGGTCACAACCCCCATGAGGAAGACGCCGAATCATTTAACCGGATTTTCCTGGATTTCCTGCCCCGCATCGTCTGGTAGACAAATCGACCCTCACTTCCCCAGCATCACACCGATCATGCTGTCCTGTTCAACCAGGGGAAAGGTCATGATCGGATCGGCATTTTCATAAGGCCGATTGGCAATCGATCCAGTAAGAAGATCAAAGGAGATCCCATGCTGGGGACAGACAATGGCATCGTCTTCAATGATGCCCTCATCCAGCGGGTAACCGAAATGGCCGCATCGGTTCTCGACCAGAAAAGGCTGATCCCGGTGAACAATCAGCAACAGGGACCGTCCTTCGATGTCAAACACCTTTCTGTAACCCGTTTTTAGAAGAGATCGTTTTTCCAGGGGGTAGAACTTCACAGCGATTCTCAATCCTGTCCGTTTTCCAGTGTATAAATGGTATCACAGCAGTGATCACCGGCAGCAACAGTTGTTGTTATTTCCAGTTGAACGCTGTCACTGACCGCTGTCCGAAAATAAGCCAGGTCAATCTCCATCACCGCTTCACAGAGCTCCCGGGAAGTGTTTTCCAGCCCGAAGGGGCAGCGGGTGCCCTGTATCTGAAAACGGTCATCGGCGATGGATATGACTTGAGACCCTTTGGGGTCAAAACTTTTAGCGAAAGCACCGGCCACGGTTGACAACCTGTTGTCGGGCAGTTTCTGCAAAATCTTCGCGCCCAGAACCTGGCCCTGTTTTCCGCAGACATCCCGAATCAGCGGCAGGGCTTCCTGCCCAAATTTTTTATAGGTCTCTTTAATCAGTAATCCCTGGGCTTGTGTTGGATTCTGAGGCAATTCCGGATTCTTTTCCTGTGTCATATATCATTTCTAATGGTTTGCGCTGTTTTTTAATCGAATGGGCTTATCCTGCCAGCCGGTGCCGGTCACCCTAATTTTTTCAGGAGCTGATTGGCCGTTGTCAGCAGGGGGTCCCAGACCGGGCTGAACGGTGGTGCATAGGCCAGGTCACACTGGCTGAACTGTTCGACGGTCATACCTGCATGCAGTGCGACTGCGACCGCGTCGATCCGCTGGGCGACACCCTCCCGGCCAACCATTTGCGCCCCCAGCAGCCTACCACTTATGCGGTCAGCCAGCATGCTCAGGTGGATGGTCGTGGAACCGGGATGGGCATGGGCCCGAGATCGGGTTTTGATCGTCACGGAAACCGGATCAAACCCGTTTTTTCCTGCCTCTTCCATATTCAGGCCGGTTCTGGCCACAACCAGATCGAACACCTTGAAAACCGAGGTGCCCATGATCCCGGGCAGCTCGACCTCTTTACCGCAAACCTCATCTGCAACCGCCCATCCCGCCCGGTTGGCCCTCAACGCCAGGGGAATATACGTTTTCTTTCCCGTCAGAACATGATAGGCATCCGCGCAATCCCCGGCAGCATAGATGTTGTCATCTGATGTCCTCAACCGTCGATCCACTGCCAGGGCGTTTTTTGTGTCGCTTTTCAAACCCGCCCGGATGGCAAAATCGCTATTGGGCTTGACCCCCATGGCCACCAGCACCATCCCCCCGGTCAGCTGCAGATCAGAGCAGAGAACCCGCAACTGATGATCGGGTCCCTTTACAATTCGTTCAATGGTATGACCCAGGTTGATCTTGACCCCGTTTTTTTCCACCTCGTCTTTGACAACCCCGGCCAGCTCCCCATCGGCCCAGGGAAGAAACACAGAGCGGGGTTTCACCATGGTCACATCGATTTGCCTGCTGCGTAACGCCTCGCACATCTCCAGGGCGATATATCCCATACCGATAACGATCACGTGATTGACGGCATTCTGTTCCAGATAGGCTTTGATTCTGCGTCCATCCTCAAGACTCTTGAGCGCCATCACCCCCGGCAGGTCAAATCCCGGCAAATCCGGTACAATGGGAGAGGCACCACTGGCAATCAGCAGCTTGTCATACGCAACGGTGAATGGCTCACCGGATTCCGTCGTCCCGGATACGGTCCTGGCATCCCTGTCAAGGCTGCGAACTTCATGACCGGTGCGGAGATCGATCTTCTGTTTCTCACGAAATACCCCGGCTTCCCTGACCACCAGATCCTCAATGGCCCTTTCCGGATCGGCAATATTATAGGGCATGCCGCAGGCACTGTATGACACGTCGTTGCTTTTTTCCAATACGATCACCGCCATCTCCGGGCGGCTCCTTTTCGCCCTGCTGGCTGCGCTCATCCCGGCAGCGTCACCACCGACAATTACAAATCTCATTGCTTGCTCCAAGTGAAGTTTTTGCTGAATAAACGGTTCAAATCCCGATCATTTCAACACTGGAAATGCCAGGTGCCTCCTTTTAAGCGGAGAATCCCCCGCCAGCATCAGATTGTGCGGTAAGAATCACTGCTGTCCGTCCGGGTGACACAAAAAAGGACGGGTATGCCTGGACCTCATCTGTGTTTGAACATAAACCAATTGTCTATTGTTTTCAACCACGGGATAACGGCCCCCGGTTGGCTTTCAGAACCGTTTCTGCCTGATGGGGGTTAGTTCTGAAGAGGTCTTCAGGTTTGTGTGGTTGACAAAATGGTTTTTCTTGACTGATCACTTTCAAATCAACGATAATCAGCATAGATCTATTTAAGACAGCCCCACACCGGTTTCCTTTTTTATCAACAACGCAGGCCCTGCGTTGTTTAAAAGCAGGAGATACCATGAGCCTTTCACTCACTGTCGATGATATCATGGACAAACAGTTCCTGACCTTCTCGGCGGACACCTCCATTCCCGATGCCATCCAGACGCTGCACACCCGTAAGTATTTCGGTGCCTGTGTCGTGGATAAAACCGGTAAAGTACTCGGTACGCTTTCTGAAAAAGCCTGTATTCAATTTTATGAAGACGCCCTCCATGGCAGACTGGATAGACCGCTCGATGACATAAAAGTTACTGAAGCCCTATCCCCTGATTTTCTGACGATCTCCAAATCGCTGGGGGTCGTTCAGGCAGCAGAGATATTGCTTCAGCACCCGATTCGCCGTCTGGCAGTCGTTGAATCGGGCCGGCTCATCGGCCAGATTACCTGCAGGGACATCGTCAAGGCAGTGCAAAGAATCGGTCAGATATAGCTGGCTGATTCCCGATAGTAGAAAGTACGACATGTTAACACGCTCATCTTTCCGCAAACGAATCCGTAGGAGTCAAACATGCCAGATAAACACACGGTCGCCGATTTCATGGATAGAACCTTCGTCCAGCTCAAACCGGAAATGAAGTTGAGTGAAGCGCTGGATATTCTGGTCAAGGAACAGCTTATCGCTGCCCTGGTGGTTGACAGTCAATCCAGACCCATCGGCATTTTATCGGAAAAAGACTGCCTCAAGGAGGTTCTGCATGGCGGGTATAACCAGAGACCCTTGGGCACAGTCAGAGATTACATGCATGAAGCGCCCAAAGCAGTGCCCAGTTCCATGTTGACATCCGAGCTGTCCCAGTTGTTTTTAAACAGCGACCACCGCAGGTTTCCTGTGATGGATTCAGGACGGCTGGTGGGTCAGATCACACGGCGAGACCTGTTGCGTGGGTATACCAAGCTCATGCTAAAACAGGATAAGTCTTCCATCCGGAAATAAGCAGGTCCCGCCGTCTGACATTACAGGAACTTCAATCCGGTATGCTGTTCCAGTTCCCCCAGAGCCTGATGGCTGTTCAGGACCTTGATGGTTTTCATGCCCAAAACCCGGGCCGGTTTGAGATTGATACCGAGATCGTCCAGGAACACGCACTCCTCTCCTTTGACGTCCATCCGCTTCAGGGCGATTTGATAAATCTCGGGGTCCGGTTTTCTGACCCCTTCCAGGCTGGATTCAATCACCTCATCGAAAAGCTGCATAATCTCCATGGTCAGAACCAGATGTTCCGACGTCTGTGGAATCGCTGAACCCTTGGCTGATTTGACGTTATTGGTGATACACCCCACCTTGAAACGGGTCTTGCACATTTTCAGCGCTGCAACCATTTCCGGGCGCACATCTCCCGCCAGTAACGCCAGGACGTTCTTTCCCGGAATGGCATGCCCGGCTGCCCTGGATTCCGCCTCAAACAGGCGATCAAATGCATCTATCGAAATCTGGTTGCTTTCAAACCGGGCCCAGGCATTATCAGTGGGATTGGTGGCATTGATCCCCCGGATAAAATCCCGGGGAATCCCGTTTTCCACCTCATAACGGTTAAATGCGTCAAAGGGGCTGGATGTGATCACCCCGCCGAAATCCCATAAAACAGCTTTTATCATAGGTGCTCTTGGTTTTGATGAGTTGTAGAGTTGGTATACGTGGATGTCAGGTACTTCTGAGCAGAATGGCCTTTTTCAAAAAGCCCATAAACAACGCCAGACCGGTCATCAGGATAAGAAAAGTGGCCAAAAAAATCAGTTTAAACCCGAACCATTCACCGATGTATCCCATCATGACAGAGCCCAACAGATTTCCTGCATCAATGGAACCGGTGAAGATGCCACTGATTTTCCCCCGGATCCGGGCCGGTTCGTGACGGACCGCCAGGGCGTTCAGGCAGGGGAAGAGAAATCCGTGACCCGCCCCCGTGATGAATCCGGCCAGCATCAGCAGCCCGGTGCCGTCGACCTCAATCAGGATGAGATATCCCAGCGCATTGATGGCAATGGCCCAGGGCACGATGGTCTCCTCTCCGATACGGTCCGCGATCCGGGATCCGAAGACCCGGGTCAAGATCGCACCTCCGGAATAGGCCAGGAAGAAAATCGAGATACTGGGCAACCCCAGATACTGAACGTAGGGCGATACAAAACCGCTCTGAGTTGCCAGCCCCATTCCAAAAATAATGGAAACCAATCCGACACCAAGGGTTTTTTTCCGCTTCAAAACGGAAAAAAAAGAGACGCCCTTGTCAGCAGATACCTCCGGAATAAAAGTTTCACGCAGGAACTGCTGCAAAAGAAGTGAGATCACCGCCATGGCAGAGGCCGTCAAAAAGAAGACATCAAAACCGAAATGGCGGATAATGGGTTCTGCAATCGCCGGTCCGGCCGCAATTCCAAGAAGCCCATGCAGTCCAAAAATGCCCAGGCCCTCATTGAGACGGCTTTCCGGCACGATATCCGAGATGAACGTATAGGCGGACGTAAACCCGATGGCGATCCCGATGCCATGGACGATCCGAACCAGGAGCAGCAACCCGTAATGCCCGGAAATGTCCCCTTCAAAGAAAATGTGGACGACTGGAACGCCGATCAGAATCAGGGTTCCCAGAGAGTAACTTCTTTTGCGCCCAATATGATCGACCATTTGAGAGACCCAGGGTCTGAACAACACCGATGAAAGCATCATCGCTCCCATCAGAATGCCGATATCCGATTTGCTGCCGCCATAGCGGGTAATATAGAGCGGAAAGAGGAAAAACACACTCAGGCTCATGAAAGCAAAAAAATTGGCGATCCAGAGCACAAAAAACTGGCGGCTATACAGGCTGGCGATCTCTTTTGTCTCCAGAAGAACGATGTCAGGGACTTTCAAACAGGGCTCGCATTGGCGGTTAACAAACGGTTGACGTTATTAAAAGGTAGGTTATTCATCATTCACAGTCAAGGGGGCATCTCTACGCATCCCTTTCCCAGAGGGGTGCCGGGTTTTCAGTTAAAGATGGATCGCGGGTCTCCAGCCAGATAGTTCCACACATTTCCTCATCGCGCCCATAGAGTCGTTTAAACCCCTCAGAACATCATATCACGGCCCCATTGGCGAAAAAGATGCGGACCCGCCAGTAAACGCAGACGTCAAGGGCCTCGGTAAGTTCGCAGTCTATATTGTAGCCCGCCAATCTGGCAGGTCATATTCAGCCCCTGAAATCTGCCCGCGCACACAAATAGTGCGTCCTCAAATATTCGATATCATTTTGATATTATATGGATATAACGGGTTTTGAGGTTGCCCCTATCCTTGACTGGATTCAGACAAGCATTAAGTGCTTGACAGAAATGTCTGGTAAAGAAAGGATAGCTAAACATCATCAGTCTGTTCAATACTGGTGGATCTTCCCTGAATCAATTAAAAAGAGAATGTGAAAATGGCAAATGGCACTGTAAAATGGTTTAGCGATAAAAAAGGTTTTGGATTTATTGAGCAAGAAAACGGCCCCGATGTATTTGTGCATCACTCAAATATCAATGCCTCCGGCTTCAAATCCCTGAAAGAAGGCGATAGCGTTACCTTTGATATTGAAGAAGGGAAAAAAGGACCCACCGCTGTCAATGTGAAAACCAACTAATCAATTACGTCCCTGCGTTTCAGCCCTCATCCGGCTGGAACGCAGCGCTTTTTGGGGCCGTCAGCGGGCAGAAGAAAGTCCGTATTGGCACCCACGCCCCACAGCCAGCTATGCCCGCAGGCTGCCCCGCTTGATACCCCCCCTCGGTTCACCTCCAGGCCCCCTGAAATAAGGCCCTGACTTGGCAATCAACCTTCTGCCTGCCAGTCCCCGCACACTGAAGACCATTTTCCAGATCAGGTCACCCGGATATGCTCTCTGGAACGGAACTCCTCCAGACTCAAGGCGTCACCGGGACAGGTGGTAACACAAACACCGCATCCAAAGCATTTCTCCAGGTCGATCCGCGCAACATCATCCACCGTCATGGCATGGAACTGACAGCGATCCACGCAGGTTTCGCAGGCGGTGCAATCATCCTCATTGAGAACAACCCGGAACCGGGAAGGTGCAAAGGAGGAATATCCAATCTCGTTGAGCATAAACAGCCCCGTGCAGCAGCAGGCACAAGAGTTACAGATCATCATGTCTTTTTTGACGTTATTCCGTGTTAAATGAACCAGACCTGCTTCTTCGGCCAACTCCAGCCGCCGTAACGCTTCATCTCGGCTGATAATCTCCCCAATGCCCCGCTGCACCGCCTCAAAGCCAAAGCCATTCACCATGAGACAGAGATTCACATCATCGGGAGCAGTGCAGTTCTTACCCCGACCCACTTCCCTGCCGGTCTGCCGACAGACACAGGGAATGGCCACGACCTGATCAGCACCTTTGATGATCTCGCGGGCGGAATCGATATCCAGAACAGCCCCTGCGGAGGCCACCGTCTCTTCAATCGGAATCACCCGCATCAACGGCGGTAACTGAAGTTTTTCCAGCCGGGGTACCAGGGTGTGAAATTCCTTGCGAATCAAATCGTCCCATAACCGCACGTTCTCAGCGCTGATACCCGGAGTGAGCGCGGCCGCATCCCTGATTTCGATGATGGCAGGAAAAAGACGGTATCTCCCCGGTTCCAGCATACGCTCATTGACAGCACCTCTGCTCTGCAATTCCAGGATGGCTTGTCTGGCCGTTTCCTCGTCCAACCCTGTTTTATCTGCAATTTCGACTATCGTCCCCGGCAGTTCGCCGGCAATCCTCAGTTTCTGGTCAGTGTCAAAAAGATCCAGAAGAAGCTTTCCCAATCGCTCCGAATTGGGAAAGCCCAATTGTTTTGCGTAGGCTTTCAATGGTTCCGGTAACTGCATCTCGTCCCTTGCCTCTGGTTGGCCGTCCGTTTGATGGTATCCAATCACGGTTTGATTCAGATAAAAAACCGTACAAAAAAATAAAGCATTTGCTCGTTTTTTACCACCGACGATTCGCCTGTGTCAACTGAAATAGAGCAATTGCTCACTTTTTCCGGTTTTTACCATCTCCCCTGGGGTTGTTCCTCATTTTTTCCGCGGGGTGGATACGATAAAGCCGGACAAATTGTAAACGATTTGTAAAGTTTCTTGCGAGACCGACGTCTGAACTGGGATAATGGACAGACAATATCCAGTCCAGTGAAACGGTTTGTCCTGATCCGTTACCAGTTCCCTTTTCACCGGCTGTACCCGTCATTTGCAGCACAGACCGCTTTTTCAGACATGAACGCAGGAACAGCGGCTCAACCCAAAACAGCAACGACATGAGAGTATCCATTTTTTTTATCGCCATTGGCATATTCATCCTCCTGTATACCTATATCGGGCTGAGAATCGTGGTTCCCCTCCAGATACGGCAACCATTGAAAGCACTGATCTGGTCAGGCATTTTTATTGCGGCGGCATTACCTGTCATCACGATTGTGATGCGGATTTACCAGATAGAAACGGTCTTCAATGATGTCCTGTCCTGGTTTGCCTATATCACATTCGGATTTGTTTCCATTCTCTTTTTCTTCGTTGTGTTGAAGGATCTGGCAGTCGGCGGCGGATGGCTATTCAGCAAAATCCACAGCCTGTTTCAACCGCACTCGGCAGAGGCCATGACAGGATCAGCACTGGGGGGTTCCGGTGACAGTCGCAGGCAGATGCTCTGGACAGCTGCCAACTTAACCGTTTTGGGGATGTCCGGTCTATTGACGGGATGCGGGATGGTTCAGGCACGGTACCAGATCAAAATTGAGAAGGTTACTGTTCCCTTGAATAATCTGTCCGGATCATTTGAAGGGCTCCGCATCGTACAGATATCGGATATCCATGTGGGCCCCACCATCAAAGGCGGATTTGTGAAAGCGGTGGTGGAAAAGGTCAATGCCCTGGAACCCGATATGATTGTTCTCACGGGAGATCTGGTAGACGGGTCGGTCAGCTATCTTGAGAAAGAGGTCGCCGCGCTGGCTGAACTGAGATCGCCGGGCGGTAAATTCTTTATCACCGGAAACCATGAGTACTACTCCGGTGTTTTTCCCTGGCTGGAAAAAATCAAGTCGCTGGGATTTGATGTTTTACTGAACGAGCATCGGGTGATCACCAGAAATGGTTCAAACCTTATCCTGGGCGGCGTCACCGATATTTCGGCGGGCAGGATGGTGCCTGAACACCGCTCTGATCCGGCCGCATCACTGCTAGGGGCACCCGCAGCGGATACCCGAATCCTGTTGGCACACCAGCCGGTCAGTGTCTACGAGGCCGCAAAGGCCGGCTACGACCTGCAGTTGTCGGGGCATACCCATGGGGGCCAGTATTTCCCCTATTCAAAACTGATCGGCATGGCGCAACCCTTCGTGGCGGGTCTTTATCGCCATGAGCAGACCTGGTTATATGTCAATAGAGGAACCGGCTACTGGGGGCCTCCGATACGGTTGGGAGCGCCGGCTGAAATCACAGAGATCACGCTGACCGGAAAAAATATAACTGTTTGATATCAAACAATCAACCGGGCCATCCACCGACCGAGCAGACATGCGTGTCCACCATTAAAGTCGTATGACCGACCCCGGATTTGTGAAGATCCCTGTAGAATAGAGAGCCATTTCAATATTCAAATGCAACCGTGATCCGCAATCGACGTGGCCCCGGAATCAAATCCGTTCTCCGAATGTTCCCCGGTTAACGCGTCCAGACACCCCCCTGGTCCGACGTATATCCCAGGGAATGATAAGCGGCATCAACGAGGGACTGACCGCGGGAATTGATCATAATCCCTTCTCCCATGCGGTTCATTGTGTAGGCAAAGGCCAGCCTGCATTCGGGATCGGCAAAACCGAGGCTGCCCCCGGCTCCGGCGTGGCCAAAGGCTTTTTCCCCGATGATGAGGCTTTCGTTCCCGAAGAGACGGTGGCGGTTATCCACCCCTTTCATAAACCCCAGGGCAAATCGGGTCGGTATCAGCAGGGTCAGGTCCTGCTGGGTAGCCATGGAGACCTGGCTCATTCGGGTGATGGTGTCTTTTCTGACCAGTTCAAAGCCATTGCTGGCACCGTCACAGGACAGCGGCGCGTACATGCCGGCCAGGGCACGGGCGTTGGCAATCCCCCCGCCGCCACCGATTTCGGCTGCGTGGTAGATTCTCTCGTTGGCCATGAATCCGCCGGAATTCAATAGTGCCAGTGCTGAGATCGAATCTGGCTGGTGCAGGAGCGCCTGCATGAATTCGGAGAGGGCGTCGCCAACGGCATAGCGGTAAAGGAGCATGGGAGAAACCCGCGTCTCCTGTTCTTCCGGCAAACCGATCCAGAAGTCCAGTTCCAGGGGATCGGCCACATTTTCTTTAAAAAAGGTCCCCAGTGACTGACCTGAAATACGCCGGACCAGTTCTCCCACTGTCCAGCCGAAGCTGATCATATGGTATCCGTTGCGGGTGCCGGGCTCCCAGAATGGCTTTTCCGCTTCCAGGCGTTGGATCATATAGTCCCAGTCGGCATATCCCCCTTTTCGGATCGGCTCCCGGAAAGCGGGCAGACCCGCGGAATGGTTCAGCAGCATCGCAACCGTAATATTCTCTTTGCCTGCCTGGCCGAATTCCGGCCAGTAATCGACCACCTTTGCATTAAGATCCAGCTGGCCCCGGTCAACCAGAATATGGGCACACAATGCCACGGCCGCCTTGGTACAGGAAAACACGATGGAGATCGTATCCCGCTGCCAGGGTTTGGTGCCCTCCGGATCGGCCATGCCGCCCCAGAGATCGACCTGGGTTTCACCTTCTATCCTGAGGCAAAGACTGGCGCCGTGTTCCTCCCGCTGGTTGAAATTCTGAATAAACGCCGTTAGTACCGATTCGAATGTTGGATCGCAATATCCGTGAATTTCGCCGTTGATTACTTTTTCATTTACTTCGATCATGGTTTCCACCAGGTTCCGTATTTTTTGTTTCAGCTTTCGTTTCTATTCAGATTCAGCAATAGACACCAGGACAGGTATGTCATTGAACTCATTCTCGACATTCTTCGTTGCAAGTCCTGTGAATTTTATCAGAAACAGGTCTCCGCTGCTGCTCAGAAAAAGGGGTGAATCGTTACCCGCATTCTTTGAAAACCCGTTGAGATCCAGAACCGTCGGTTTTCGGGGACGGCGTTCATCCGGGAAGATGGATTGAGATCCCGGGAGCATCCATTCATCTGAAAAGTCCCGTTTTATCCATAAGAATTGCGGTTTTCAGAGGTTCCACCAATGAAATGCGATCATAAGAAACTGGCCTGTCAGCGTCAAGTGCTCATTTCTTTTATTTTTAACGTCTCAGATGCCTTCCCTGAAATTTCTCCCCTGAATGATACCAAAAAAACGAAGGCCCGGCTAACATCATCTGCCCCCACCCAATGGCACACCCGTCCCCCATAACCGACCATGTCACTCTCTGGAGGTGATATTTCATTCAACCCACCAACAAAACTGATTTTAAACAGATTGACATTGGTTTTCCGATTAATTAAACTGATAGATGTATGCATGAAACTCATTAAACCTATCATTACAGTAAGGGGGAGACCAAATGAGAACTGGAATGACATTCATGATCGTCCTAATAATTTTTTCTCTGGGTGCGTGTACGACGACGAAAAGCACTGTCGGCAGGAACCCGAGTCTTGTTCAGGTCTGGGAAACACCAAAGGAACTTGAAGTTCCCGAATCCGTCATGTACGATTCAGCTCGCTCAGTGTTGTATGTCTCGAATATCAGTGGGATGCCAACACTGAAAAACAGTAAAGGGTTCATTTCCAAGGTAAACCTGGATGGCTCGATCCGGGACCTATACTGGGTTGCCGGTTTAAATGCGCCAAAAGGAATGGGAATTGCGGGTGACACACTGTATGTGACCGATATTGATGTGATCCATGCGATCAACATATCCACCGGGGCTGTTTTTCAGTCCTGGAGTGTTGAAGGGGCCCAGTTCCTGAATGACATCGCCATTGACCCAAAGGGAAATGTCTTTATTACCGATATGGGAACCAACAAGATTCACATGATTCACAACGGCATGCTGGATTCGTTTTTTCATCTGGATTACAACCGGCCGAACGGGCTCTTGATGGAAGGGGACACCCTGTTGGTCGGTACGGCCGAGGGTCTGCTGAAAATTGATACCCAATCCAGACATGTTGTTTTGGAAATTGAACATCAAGGTGGTATTGACGGCATTAAGAAAATCGATACCGGAAGATACCTGGTCAGTGACTGGAAAGGGAAGACACAGGTTATCGAAAAAGGAAAACCGCCCATCGTACTCCTGGATACCAGTGACCAGAAAATCAACGCGGCCGATTTCGAATATATTTCAGCTCGAAACCTCCTGATGATACCAACTTTCTTTGATAACCGCGTGGTCGCTTATCGCCTGCAATAAAAGCAAAAAGACCCGTACCCCGGTGACGGATGGATGATCCACCAGGGGTCATCATTCCGTCGCCTTCCCCATCCTGCCGAAAGGGACATGTCCCTGTCTTCCCCGATGGATGCTTCCGCCGGCTTGGCGGCCGGTATTCCGCCTCCGCCAAACTGCAGTATCAGCGGTGCCTGTCTTTGCGTATCAGTCTTTTACAGGGATCATCCGGCCTGAGTTGTCCCGGCTCTGCATCGTTCGCGTCAGACAGTCGCAGCAAGGGGACCGGTCACCCCCCTCTTCCCTGACCCCTGAGCCGATTTTTGCCGATGTTGTTCATCACGAGGTCTTGTGTATGGAGATGGTTGTCCTACTTCATCTAATATCGTATAGTAAAAACGATTTTCAAACAGCAATAAACACCGAAACAGCGATTGGACCGTCGCAGATAGACAGTTGATCTGAAATCGTCAACCCAACGAGTGAGTCAGATTCAGCAGCCAAAGCGGATCAACGGTGTTGAACAGTGCCCACAACGCGCACAAAAGTATCGATTTCGCACCTGTCCGAACTAACGGGGAAAAACGGCCTGATGCGCACCAGCAACCCGTTTTTCCTGCCAGCTTTCAACCAGCAAAAACGACACGCTTATCAGAGGAGAGAATACATGTCTGATCAACCAAACGATACCGAGGAGATCGAAGTCAAGCAGGTCAGCGAGGAGGAAGAATCCGGGGAAGACAAGACAATTGTTGTCGCGGATTCGGTCCTGCCGCCCAGTTTGCCCCTCATTCCCCTGTTCGATCGTCCGCTGTTTCCCAAAATGATGGCACCCATTGTTCTGGGCAACAACGCGGAGTCAAGAGAACTATTGAATCTCATTGAATCCTCCTCCAAGTATGTGGGGCTTATCCTGGTCAAGGAACAGGACGAAAAGGATACCCATCCGGCCATGATTCAGCGTAAACCGCCGAAAACCCTGGAAGAATTTCACAGAATCGGTGTCATCGCAAAAGTCCTGCAGATCTCCGGCAGGGAAGGGAAATTTGTCCACCTCATGGTCCAGGTGCTGGAACGGATGGAAATCAAGGAACTGCTTTCCGTCAAACCCTTTATCCGGGCGCGCGTCGAGTACAAAATGGATGAACTGGACGTGGTGACCGATGAACTGAAAGCGTACGCTGTTTCGATCATCAATATCATCAAGGAACTGGTCAGTATGAACCCCCTGTTCAAGGAGCAGCTGGGCATGCTCATGGGACAGGTGGATGTCAACGAGCCAGGCATGCTGGCGGATCTGTCCGCCTCCCTGACCACCACCTCCGGTCAGGAACTCCAGCAGATCCTGGATCTGGTCGATATCAACCAGCGGATCGAAAAAGTCCTGGTGCTGATGAAAAAAGAGGTCGAAGTATCGAAACTGCAGGCAAAAATCAACAAACAGATCGAAGAGCGCCTCTCCACCCAGCAACGGGAGTTCTTTCTCAAGCAGCAACTGCAGGAAATAAAGAAGGAACTGGGACTGACCAAGGGGGAACACGAAACCGAACTGGAAAAATTTCAGAAGCGGCTCAGCACTTTGAAGCTGCCCACCGAAGAGGTTAAAACCCGCATCGAAGAGGAGATGGAAAAGCTGAAGGTGCTGGAGCGGTCCTCTCCCGAGTTCAATGTCACCCGGGCTTACCTGGACTGGCTCACCATTCTGCCCTGGGGTGTTTACACCAAGGATAACAAAGATATCAAAAAAGCGGCCAAAATTCTCAATACCGATCACTTTGGTTTGCAGGATGTCAAGGACCGGATCCTGGAAACCATATCCGTGGGTATTCAAAAAGGGGAACTGTCCGGTTCCATTATCCTGCTGGTCGGGGCTCCCGGTGTCGGGAAGACATCCATCGGTCAATCCATTGCCCGGGCACTGGGCAGGAAATTCTACCGTTTTTCCCTGGGTGGGATGAGAGACGAGGCTGAGATCAAGGGTCATCGGAGAACCTACATCGGCGCTCTGCCGGGGAAATTCATCAGCGCCATCAAAACCTGCAATTCATCCAACCCCGTGATCATGCTGGACGAAATCGACAAGATCGGCGCCAGTTACCAGGGAGATCCCGCTTCCGCCCTGCTGGAGGTATTGGATCCGGAGCAAAACAGAGATTTTCAGGATCATTACCTGGATGTCCGCTTCGATCTTTCCAAAGTGCTGTTCGTCTGCACGGCCAACCAGCTTGACACCATCCCGGGCCCGCTCCTGGACCGGATGGAGACCATCCGACTCTCCGGTTATGTCCTGGAAGAGAAACTGGAAATCGCTAAACGATTTCTTATCCCCAAGCAGATGAATCTGCACGGGTTGAGTAAGAAGCAGGTAAAAATACCAACGGCCGTCCTCCGGGACATGATCGACGGCTATGCCAGAGAAGCCGGGGTCAGAAGCCTGGAAAACAGCATCAAGCGGATTCTGCGGAAAAGCACCAAGACCATTGTTGAAAAAGAGGCGACCGAGATTACCATCCGTCGCGAAGACCTCCCGGACCTGCTGGGCAGGAGGATGTTCAGTGAGGAGAAGGTGTATAAGAAACCCCGGGCTGGCGTGGTCATGGGACTGGCCTACACTGCCATGGGTGGCGCCACCCTCTTTATCGAGGCCACGGCTGTCCATGCCAAAGGACCGGGGTTTAAACAGACCGGACAGCTGGGAAAAGTGATGGTGGAATCCTCCGAAATCGCTTATACCTATGTCCAATCCCTGATGGACAAGAAATCAAAAACCAGCAAGTTTTTCGAGGAACACTTCATCCACCTCCACGTTCCTGCGGGGGCAACGCCAAAAGACGGACCTTCAGCGGGTATTACCATGGCATGCGCCCTCTATTCCCTGGCCACGGACCAACCCATCATCCGGAACCTGGCCATGACCGGCGAACTCACCCTGAGCGGGATCGTCATGCCCATTGGCGGTGTGAAAGAGAAGGTCATCGGGGCCAAAAGGGCCAACGTCAGCACCCTGATTTTTCCGGAGGACAACAAGAAGGATTTTACCGACCTGGACGACCATATCAAGGCGGGTATCACACCTCACTTTGTCAGCTCCTTTGACCAGGTGAGAAAAATCTGTTTCCCCCAGAAAGGGAAATCCTGATCTCTGCCGATCCATGCGTTCCAGGAATAGTGCCGGACCGCATGGAGAGAATCGCTGAACAGACAAAACCCCCAACCGCCCTGTGGCCGATTCGGGAAGATTCTTTCCGGAAAGGGGGTGAATCATGGGACCTCGCCTGGGAGAAACCGGACAATGGCGGACAATCGCAATCTGAAAGTGACCCTGATCATGGTCATGTCGGCAAACGGGGTCGTTGCCCAAGACAAGGACCAGGACTCCTTTGAATGGAATTCAGACGCCGACCGCGACCAGTTGCTGGAACGAATTCAGTCGATCGGTACCGTCCTGATGGGGGCAAATACCTACCGCATCATTGAAAACAACCTGTATGAGAAGGTCAACTTCTTTGTCCTGACCCATCATCCGGCCAGTTTCAGGCCCCGGGAAAGGGTTTCCTTTATCCAGGGGGAAGCCGCCGATGTGTGCCGGCAGTTAAGCAAAAAGTCCGTCAAACATATCGCACTGCTCGGGGGCACGGAAACCAATGCCCACTTTCTCGATGCCGGGCGGGTGGATGATATTTATTTAACCATTGAACCGCTGCTGCTTCCCGGCGGATTCGGGTTAACCAAGAATCTGAAGGATATCTGCAGGCTCACCCTCGAAAGCGTCCGGAAGCTGGAGAACAGGAACACGCTGCTGCTTCACTACAGGGTCCTGAAGGCGGATCCGGGTTCTTTGGAGGTTGAAACCAGCTGAAGCAGGGCCCCCATCCATGCTTAACCCGTCGGAACACCCATGAAAGACATTCAGAATCAGGTCGACAACCGCAACATCAATATCGATCGCGTTGGTATCAAGGGTATTCGCTACCCGATTACCGTCCTGGACCGGGCCAACGGATATCAGCAGACCATCGCCCAGATCAACATGTATGTGGACCTGCCCCACACGATGAAGGGCACCCACATGAGCCGGTTTGTCGAATTGCTGCACGTATTTCGCAAAGAGGTTTCCATCAAGTCCTTCTCCTATATCATGGATCGCATGCGGGAGAAACTGAACGCCGAATCCGCGAGGATTGAGGTGCGATTTCCCTATTTCGTGGAAAAGCAGGCACCAGTCAGTGGCGCAACCGGCCTGATGGATTACCAGTGCGGATTTATCGCCACCAGCCGGATGGATCAGACAGTGGATATCATTATGGAAGTCTCGGTTCCCATCACCTCCGTCTGCCCCTGTTCCAAGGAGATCAGTGAATATGGCGCCCATAATCAGCGGGGCCAGGTACTGCTGCGCATTCGGTTTGAAGGATTGATCTGGCTGGAGGAGATGATCAGCCTGGTGGAACAATCCGCTTCCAGCGAGCTGTATTCGATCCTGAAACGGGCGGATGAAAAACAGGTAACCGAGCGCGGTTACCTGAACCCGAAGTTCGTGGAGGATATCGTGCGGGACATCGCACTGGAACTGGATGGGAACAAAAAAATCAGCTGGTATGAGCTGAGCGTCGAGAACTTCGAATCCATTCACAACCACAGCGCCTACGCCTATATCAACTCCAGCGGGACCCTGTAAACCGGTCCGTTATCGCGAGCCCCTTTTGTGGGCGATCATCTGATTCATGGCAAAAGCGGGTATATCGGCTTCCGGCTTTCCGACCACCTTTGCCGGAACCCCGGCTGCGGTACAGTGCGGGGGGATGTTGATCAGTACCACACTGTTGGCAGCAATTTTGCTGTACTCGCCAACCTCCACATTGCCCAGGACTTTAGCCCCGGCACCGATGAGGACCCCTTTGCGGATCTTCGGATGGCGATCCCCCGTCACATTCCCGGTACCGCCCAGGGTCACTTCGTGCAGCATGGAGACATCATCCTCCACCACAGCCGTTTCCCCAATCACCACACTGGTGGCATGATCGATAAGGATCCCCTTGCCAATTCTGGCAGCAGGATGAATATCGACCCCAAACAGCTCGGAAATACGGTTCTGCAGATGCAGCGCCAGACTTCTGCGGCCGATTTCCCAGAGCCAGTGGGCAACCCGGTAAGATTCCAGCGCATGAAATCCCTTGTAGTGCAGAAATGGTTCTGCCAGACCGCAGGCAGCCGGATCCCTTTCGCGAATGGCTGTCAGGTCGGCACGAAACTCTTCACCAATGCGGGGTTGTTTGCGAAATGCGCTGTCGATCACATCCCGGATCTGCATGGCCTCCAGGTTGGGACTCGACAGTTTACCGGCCAGATGAAAGGAGAGTGCCTTATCCAGGGTATTGTGGTTGAGAACGGTCGCATGCAGATAACTGGCGAGCATCGGTTCCTCCGTTGCTTCGACCTGAACCTGTTTGTACAACGCCTGCCAGATGGGATCCTCTTTTCTGCTTGTCATTTTTAGCTCGCTGCCGGGTGCCCTCCAATTGTCTCACTGGTCTGTCATTTTATACCGGTCTATCCCGGAAAATCAACAACAACCCGCCAGAAGAGACCGGTTACCACTCAAATCCGCTTTTCCAGCAGTGCCATCACTTCATCAATCTTCTCCTGAACCGACTGATTGTTGCCGGATGAAACCGCATTTTTGAGACAACTCTGGATATGGACCTTCAATATACCCTGTTCAACCTTGTGAATTGCTGCTTTTACG
Source organism: bacterium (assembly GCA_018830885.1). Taxonomy (GTDB): domain Bacteria; phylum SAR324; class SAR324; order XYD2-FULL-50-16; family XYD2-FULL-50-16; genus JAHJRI01. The sequence continues at coordinate 23,259 of JAHJRI010000380.1, forward strand.
GCTTTCAACTGGTTAAGAATATCAACGCAGTACCGCCGATCGAGGATCATCTTCTTGATCCCCTTGACCTGACCTTCGATTTTATTCAGTCGGTTTATCTGACTCTCATGATTCGGATGCATCCTTTTTTCTCCTTTTGGAATATGGTTGACTATGGAATACCCGGGTAGGGTATCATTGTCAATGGTCAATTAACCGCTGTTCACAAGGCTGTCGCAGCTTCTGCCAGAAAGTGCGGAGGCCCCGTCAGAAACAGAAATACCGGAAGTTCACGCTTGATCGTGCCGGCAAAGATTGCTATTGTATGATCAAAAATACTGCAGAATAAAGGCATGAACGCCGGCAGAGCCCCGGACAGGTCGCACTGTCTCAATCACAATTATAGGGAAGTTTATGGAAATCAGGGATAAGGTTGTTGTCGTCACCGGCGGCGCCATGGGCATTGGAGAAGCCATGTGCCGCCGTTTTGCCGAAGAGAGCCCCGCCGCGATTGTTGTCGTGGATCGGGAACAGGAAAGGGCTGAATCTGTGGCCGCTGATATCGGTGGGTTGGCAATCCGCGCAGACGTTACAGTTGAAGCGGATATCATCCATGTGGTCAAAAAAACCGAAGCGCAGTACGGTCGCATCGATCTGTTCTGTTCAAATGCCGGAATTATCTCCTCAGACGAACCAGGCTGGACGGCCGCATCCTGCCCCAATGAAACCTGGCAGAAATCATGGGAAGTTCACGTCATGGCGCATGTTTATGCTGCCCGAGCCGCCCTGCCGGGGATGCTGAAACGCAAAGAGGGCTATTTTCTCAATACGTCGTCAGCCGCCGGCCTGCTGAATCAGATCGGCAGCGCCCCATACTCCACCACCAAACACGCGGCAGTTGGATTTGCGGAGTCCCTGGCCATCACCCATGGCGATGACGGCATCCGGGTATCCCTCCTCTGCCCCCAGGCAGTCCGCACGCAAATGGTAGCCGGCAACGAAGATGGATCGGCCAGCGTTGACGGTATCATGGAACCGGCAGAACTGGCGGAGATTGTCGTTCAGGGGTTGAAAGAGGACCGCTTTCTGATCCTGCCCCATCCGGAGGTCAAAACCTATTTCCAGCGCAAGGCTTCCGACTACGAACGGTGGATCCAAGGGATGCGCCGTTTCCGGCAAAAAGTGTTTAACCCCGGTGGTTCAACCATCTAGTCACACACCCAATATCCAACCAGCCAGACACCTGCGGTTCACCCGTCACATACCGGACAGAGCCGCAGACAATAAAGGGCGACAACATGGAAAGCGGTGAATTCCGCAATGCAGAATGAATGATGGTGCCAAAATACTTTCAGTTTGACATTACAATCAGCTATTCGTATTATAGTAAAAGTTTTCGTATCTATTCAGCATATGACTCACCATGGAAACCGGGACCTGTATGTCATTGAACTCATTCTCGACGGCCATCCATGGCCGCCTTCCGAGGACGGTCGTTGACGTCGCCATCCTGGCACTGTTTAACCACTCCCAATCCGTTCAATGACATACAGGCCCCGGCTCCCTGGCTGAAAAAGTGGTGAATAGATACAAGTTTTCATGCATTTCTGAAATCTGCCATTTTCTGGCAACCCCTTTAAAACCGAACAAGGAGAGAAGTTTTATGAATACTCGAATGAAGCATGTATCCGTCTGTCTTTTTATACTTTTGATATTTCCGATATTCGCCCACGGCCAGACCCTGAAAATGGGCTACCTGTCCTTGATGCCCCATATTATCGTGGAGAAAGGAAACCATACTGGCGCGCTGGTCGACTATTGGGAAAAACATGTGGCACCAGCAATGGGCGTCCGTGTGGAATGGGTCGGTCCCCTTCCCCCCAACAGGCTTTTCCAGGCTCTGGAGAAAGGGCAGATCAATGCCATCGCGTTTCTCGGGAAATCAAAGGCCCGGGCAGAAATATATGACTACCCCGAGCAGAGTTTTTATAGCTCCACTTCCGGGATTGCTGTTTTGAACAGTTACCCGAACTCAAAAATCAGTTCCATCGATGAGCTGATTCAATTTAAAATCGGGTATTTCAGTAAAGGCGTCAAACCGCCTCTCATGCAGGACAAACGGATAAAATGGGACTATGTCGCTTCAGCCGACTGGAAAAAGGTAAATTTTAACAAGCTCGTCGCTGGACGAATCGGCGGCGTCTTTGATGCGGAGTTCTATACCTTAAAATACGAGATGGAGAAGCTGGGTTTTGGAGACCGTTTGAAGGCAATCCGGATTGACGGTACCCCATTTGTTGCCTATCCGGTTTTTTCAAAGAAAGACAATGGCCTGTTCGTCAACAAGTATAACGCCGTTTTTCAGACGGTCGACCAGAAGACCAAGTATCTCGATCTGCTTTTAAAATATGTGAACTAAGGTGATGATACCCATTATCTCCTGAAACGCCCGCTGATCCTTGCGCTGAAAACCAGCTGTTCAGGATGGAAGTCCCTGATTGGCGAATGAGAAAACGAGTGTATGAATGCAGTTTAGCAGGATTGTTCGGGCAGGGTTGCCGGCGATTCGCGGTCTTGCTCCTGAAACTGGCCAAGTGGCCAGTGACTGTCTAGGGCCGGGAATTCGCCGAACGAAGGGGACAAGGCCTGAAAACGGGTTTCAGGCTTCATTTTGAAGATCAGGTAAAAAGGCAGACTTTGCACTCCCGGGCATATTTCATAAATTTCTCAGCGGTCCAGACCACCACATCTTCGATAAAGTCCTCCTCATCCAGCTCCATCATTTCCACTGTCATATGGCAGGCAATCAGTTCCACACCTTCCAGCTGTGCCATTTCCATGAGGTCTTCCAGAGCGGGGATATTGGCTTTCTCAACTTTCTTCTTCATCATCCCGGAAGCGATGGTTGCCATACCGGGAATTGCTCCCATGAATCCTGAAGGAAAAAACTTGGCTTTGGCCGCACCATCTTTCAACACCATGTTCAATCCCATAAACGAATAAAATATCTTGGTTTCCATGCCGAGACGCGCTGCATTGATCCCCATGACCAGGGCCGGATATGCGCCATCGATGGTATCTTTGACACAGATAAAAGCGGCCTTGTCCTTTTCTTTGGCTTCTGCCATATTTTTCTCTCCTAGTTTCTGCATGACTGCGATTGATCGGAAGGGGCAAGCCCTGTCGGGTGCCTGGGATCCGGTCAAATGGTTAATTGTCTCCCCGAACCGGGGATTGGTTTAAAATCCTCAACCGCCGCCGGTTGAACATGAGGGGGCTGAATAGGCGGATGAACTTGTGGATCCGCCATTGGCGCGAATGGCACCGGCAGACACAAGCTTTTTTGCATGAACCTGATGGCACTTCGGACACTCCGGCAGACGGGTATCCGATACTGTCATCAACTCTTCGAACCGGTGGTGACAGCTTTCACATTCAAACTCGAACAAAGGCATATGATACTCCTGATTGTAATCGGTATGGGTTTTACACTTATTGAATAGTATATAACGTATCACAATATTGTTTCAATAACCATACCAGTATTTTTGATTTTATTTATGGGCACCTTGATTCACTGGAACTCAGTCAGCAGCAAAGGGTTGGTGTTTCAAGAACCCTGGAAGCCCTGCATGGCTTCCAGGAGCTCCATGGATGGACTTGTGCGTTTCTTGAAAGACCAACTCTTTGGTGCGGTAAGTTCGATAATTTTAATAAATCAAGGTGCCCTTATATAAAAGTCCCCGGGGTACCGACGGATTCCCTTGCGTGGTGCCATACATCCCTTGCGTGGTGCCATGCATGAAGAGAAACGGTCTGCTGTCGTGACTGGAAGACAGGGAACATGGACCCGGGTCGTCTCCGCCGTTTTCAGCACGAATGTGAAAACCCGGTCCAGGGGCTACCCCGAAGACAGGAGACCGAATCGAGCGCAAATACGTCTTGCATCAAAGTAACGTTACTGTAACGGTTATAATGGTTTCGGTAACGTTAAGGCAGACTTGTTTACCCCTGCCTCTGGCTATTTCTTTTTATTCTTGATAATAGTGGGGTTACGCGGAGATGGGGATCTCACCCCGTCCCTTGTTTAACAGGGGATCCAGGTGGTTTAAACCGGCAAAAAGCAGGACAGGTCAGCCCGGTTGCGGTTGGTTCAATCCGACTCCAGGGGCCGTATATGTCAAAAAAACCTGCAGGTTTTTACAGCTAAAGCAGCATCCGGCCCAAGCGGATTCTGCTTCTTAGCCATTGTTTTTGCTTGTTTTATGTAAATTAATTCACCCATGGCACGCGGAATGCAGCATAGACTCCAGGCAATTACAAAACAATTCTTTTAATAAACGAGGTAAAAATGGTTCACATAGAAGTTACCAAGAAAGCACAAACCGAATTGGCAGGTGTCATGGCGGAGAACGCCGACAAGTCAATTCGACTGTTTATTCAAGGCTCCGGTTGAGGTGGTCCCCGATTGGGAATGGCTCTGGATGAGCCAACAGAAACCGATAACATCATCACAGCAGGTGGCATTGAATTTGTTTACAGCAAGACAGACGAACCCTATATCAATGACAGTATCATCGACTTTGAAGATTCCTATATGGGAAAAGGGTTTACCGTTAAAAATGCATCATCCAACTGCTGCTAGGCCCCGTTTATTTTGGCAGCAACCGGACCTTGAGTTCATCCGACAATGTTTAAGAAAGGAAAGAAAATGGCCAGTGAAAATCTCGTTATCGTATCCGATTCAGATTTTGAAGAAAAAGTATTGAAAAGTGATCAGCCCGTACTGGTGGATTTTTATGCTGACTGGTGCGGACCGTGCAAGATGATCGCTCCGTTTCTTTCCGAATTGGCGGATGAATTTCAGGGCAAGGTTAAGATCGCCAAACTCAATGTTGATCAGAATGTGCAGGCGGCTTCCCGTTTCGGCGTACGGAGTATTCCGACGCTGATTCTTTTTGAAAAGGGGCAACAAAAAGAGATGACAGTAGGTGCCGATCCCACCAAGATCCGTCATATGGTAGACGGGGCAGCCTAACTGTACATTCTGATCTTCGGTTTTTTTTGGGTTTAATGTTCGACAAAGATGCGTGCACACCATGGAATATGTACAAGTTCTCTTAATCGTCGTTGGCTGGTTTGTTCTTCAGAGATGGGTTCTACCCAAAATGGGTGTTTCCACCTGAATGGCGCCGAACGGATGTCGCGTGCCGACAGAAAAAGAGAAGGAAGAAGCATCACCAGAAAGTGAAATAAGCAATATCTCAAAGTCTCCGTAGTACCCCCACAGGGATGTGTCTGTCTTTACGTCTCCCTTGACACATCCCTGCTCTCTCTTGCAGCAACCGTCCGCATTCCGGAAACGAACCACCTGACAGACATTTTACGGGTCCAGCATCAACGCCTGATTCTGGCAAAACCCGGGATTTACAACGAGTGATCCCGCTTATAAGCATGGTACGCGGTGAGATGCACCAGGGCACGGGCCGCCCTTTCAGTGGTCGGATAGGCGGGAATACCGCTTTCGCAGAATCTGCGCCGCATGGTGATCCCTTTCTGACCCAGTTCCAGATCGCCCCCATCCGATTCCACCGTTACGACAGTCGGTTTCAGGCGACTCACCGGCAGCAGGATGTCAATGGTTTTTTCGGTCAGGTCGGTCATATCCATGATGTGAAAAGCCTTTCTCTGGATCATGCGATCGATCACCAGCATTGAAATGGCCGGGTCGGAAACCACAATCTGCGTAATGTCTGCCATATGCCGGGGGTTGAAAAAGATCTCGAAACTGTCCAGCGGATTGCCGGCAATGGATCCGATGACCGGAATGCGCTGCCGGAGTAACTGCATGGATTCAGGTGACAATTCGGGCACATCCAACCCTTCATACTGGAAAATATCACTGTTGATCACGCTATTGCCACCACCACCAGTGGCAAGAAAGACCCCGTTCCCCGCAGGTGCCGGCAGGAGGCTCAGAGCGATGGCGGTATCTGCCCACGCTTCCATGGACCGAACCCGGATTGCACCGGTTTGTTTGAAAAAGGCCTCCCAGATCTGAAGACTGCCGGCCATGGAACCGGTATGGGAAACAATGGTCCGGGCACCGGCTGCAAAAACACCCCCCTTGAGGAGCACAATCGGTTTGCGACAACCGATTTCCCGCACCTGGTTGATAAAACCGCGGCCATCCCCCGCATTTTCCAGGTACATGGCGATGACATCTATTTTGGGATCTTCAGCCATATCCTGCAGAAAATCGTTCGCATTCAGGACGGTGGCGTTGCCCATACTGACCGCTTTCTCGACCCCGATGCCAAGGGAATAGAGATATTCGGTCAGACGCTGGGTAATGCCCCCGCTCTGGGAGATAATGCCAATGGGACCCGGTTTGCCCGGTATCGCTCCCCAGGCGGTCAGACCCGATGCAGGACAATAGGGTCCCATGCAGTTGGGCCCGACAATCAGCAAACCGAATTGATCCGCCAGACGGCTGACTTCCGCTTCCAGCGCGTCTCCTTCAGGTGTCCCCAGTTCCCTGAACCCGGATGTCAAAATATGCACCCGCGTCAGCCCGATTTCACCACAGGTCTGCAGCACTGCAGGTACAAAAGGGGCAGCCACACAGACAATCGCCAGATCCGGCACTTCCGGCAAAGCTTTCAGATCCGGATAGGCCTGCAGACCTCGTATTGTATCCGCCTGCGGATTGATGGGATAGAGACGCCCGGTGTAACCGGCATCCTGAAAGCGTATCAGAAAACTGGTCCCGCCGAATTTATTCTCACTGGAGGACGCCCCGACAATGGCGATACTCTCCGGGTGAAACAGTCTGTGCATGGGGTTCATAGTCTCAATTCATGAAGGTTGTGTTGAAATTCCCCCTCAAAACAGAGGAAAACCAGTTTCATCAATCCCGGAGAGAAAGGTCGGTTCGCCCTGATGTCGAATGGCTTTGAAAGGTTTCCCTGGTTTTCTGGTCCCAGAGGGTTTTCAGTTCTTTAAAAGCGACCGGATTTCGGTGGTGGCGTTTTTTCTTTTCAGGGCCGATACCAGTTCTGCCATCGTGGTCACCGGCTGTGGAAAAACGGTATAGGCCTTGCCAATCCCCACCGGTCCATGGGCGTCAGATCCCCCCACATACCCGGTGTTGAGTTGATCCGCCACCCGTTTCGCCTGGCAGTTCTCCGCTTCGGAAGCGCTGCCATTCAGAGTCTCGACAGCCCACAGATGATGCAGTCCGGAAAGCCGGTTCCCCAGACATCCACCAAACATATCCCGTTGAAAGGGATGGGCCGGCACGGCGACGCCATTGCGCTCATTGACCCAGTCGATCACATACTGCATCGGCATCTGAGACAGCATATCACCCCGCCCCATGTTGATCCCGTAGATGAGCAGATGCCCCTCTTTTGCCTTATATTCCAACCCTCTCAGAATCGGGAACCCGGTCTTGCGGGAGATCTCATCAAAGGGCTGGCTGAGCGCGTAATCATGATGTTCAGTCACACAGACGGCATCCAGGCCGGCCTGTCTGGCAAGGGGAACCAGTTCTGAGGGTTTGATGATGGAATCCTTTCCCAGAACCGAATGGATGTGCATATCGATCTTAAACATAACTGGCATTCTTTTTTTTAAACCCACCCGACCTGTCGGGCACAACGACGGATGACATACGGTCTCTGCTACAGGAGATACCGATGATCATGTCCTCTCATTTTTTATACAAACTAACATGCCCCGGGGCGGGGCACCACGAAGCATGAGAAAGATATCTCGATGCTGATCCGCGACGGATATGAACCCATTTCAGTTGGGAGACTTATTTCAAGATGATCTAAGTTCGCTGCTGCAAGTTTCGCAGCTCATTCCGCTGAAACCCCAACTCGCTTCGCTCAAAGAGGCGGGGTTTCTGTCGCTCCATGTCGCCAGGATCATCTAAGAAACTGCTCCAGGCAATTCAAACAGCTCTATGACAGTCTCTCAGCCCAGCTTGTTTTCCGCCGTGATCTCTGTGTCTCTGTGGTGAGTATTTTTCATACAAACACCCAAGAGCTGCGGGGCACAACGAAGCATGAGAATGAATCAACGAACCTGATGGCTCAGTGAGGTTTATTCATAACATACCCGTGGTATTCCGGCCAGTCCCATCTGGATCTGAATGGCCCCCTGAAAGTCCTGACCCCGGCGCAATCAAACCGTAATTGTTCTTTCTGCAACAACCTGCTAAAGTTTTTCCAGGATGTCTGGAGAACCACCAGGGGTTATGGCAGGATTCTGATCCACCGGTATAAAATTCTTCCGGCCAGTCCGGAATATCTTAAAATAAACCAGCAATGTCCGGTTAGGTTTTTGCAGTCCATTAAAGACCATTTGACAACCGTTCCGTCAAGGGGATAGCGATTAAAACATCAATTGACTGGTCCTGAAGTGCAAAATCCTAACCGGACAATGATGAAAATAAACAGCTTAACGGGAATAACCATGTTACTAAAAGGGCCGGCGCAGCAGCTGGCAGAATTGATGATTCGCCTGAGTACCAAGCATTATAATAACAAGTGGGCCTTTGGGCTGGAGTACGAGCTATGGAACGAAATCACCGGCAACCAGGACCTGTTGACCGATGATGAAGTGGCCAGACTGAAGGAGACTTCGGACTGGTGTGAAGGCTGGATTACCATGGCGTATCGGGATGGAAAAGAACAGCTGACATTCATTGACCGGGATCGATGGAAGGTCCAGTACCAGTCAGACAAACCTTTTTAATCGCAACCGTTCATCCCCCGGTACCGGTTGCGCTGCCTGAGAAAACCCAACGCCTCTCCCCTGGCCTGAATATGACCACACTGATCGCAATTCCTGTCTGGTTGTTTGTCCTGATGGCAGTGCTGACACTCTGGTCTGTATTCAGCCGCGCCCTCTTTCCCGGTGTACGCTGGTTCTTCAGGAGACGGATCAACCGCGTGATCGATGAAATTGCCATCCATCTGGACATCGAAATCCGCCCCTTTCAGCTGACCAAAAGACAGGTGCTGATCGATCGCCTGGCATACGATCCAAAGGTGATGGAAGCTATCCAGACTGTTGCCGAAAAGAGCCAGAAACCTCGGGAACTCCTGCAGGCCGAGGTCATGACCTATGCCCGGGAGATTGTCCCCTCCTTTAATGCCTATCTCTATTTCCGGGTGGGTTACTGGCTGGCCAAAAAAATTGCCCGCATGATCTACATGGTCAGGGTCGGGCGCATCGACGACGAAAAGCTGGCAGAGATCAATGCCGACTCCACCGTGGTGTTCGTCATGAATCACCGCAGCAACATGGACTACATCCTGGTCGCATTTCTGGCCATGGAAAGGACCGCACTCTCCTATGCCGTCGGGGAATGGGCCCGTATCTGGCCGTTGCAGACCCTGATCCGCGCCATGGGGGCCTTTTTCGTGCGGCGTAATTCACGCAATCCCCTCTATCGGCAGGTACTGGAACGCTACATCCATATGGCGACCCGGGAAGGGGTCTGCCAGGCGGTTTTCCTGGAAGGCGGGCTCTCCAGGGATGGTAACATCCGACCTCCCCGTTTTGGCCTGGTCGACTACATGCTGCGCTCCTTCGACCCGGACACGGATCGAGATATCGTTTTCATCCCCGTGGGGATCAATTACGACCGCACCATCGAAGATCGCAGCCTGCTGCGACGACTGGATCCAGAAAGTCAAAAACGCAGCCTCTGGTTCGTGGTCAGGACCACCCTGGGATTTATCCTGCGCAATGTGGGTCAGATAGTCATGGGCAAATGGCGGCGCTTTGGCTATGCCTGTGTCAATTTCGGCGATCCGGTCTTCACGGCCGAATTCTGTCGCAGGGGGGAATTCAAGTTCAAGGATCTTCCCAGGGAGGAGCGATTCCGGAAAGTGGAGACCTTCTGCAACCAGCTCACCCAATCCATTTCGCAAGTCATCCCGGTCCTTCCCGTGGCGCTGGTCTCCCGGATGATGCTGGCCAGTGAGGGAAAGTCTCTGGACCTGGTCGAAATCAGAGCCGGGATCCGATCATTGATCGAAGATCTGACCCGGAAGGGGGCCCCGATCTACTACCCGAAACGAAATTTTGAAAAGTATATCGAGATGGCCCTGGAGATGATGAAACTGCGGCACATGCTGCTGGAGACCGGGGGGTTGTTCCGCACGAATCCTGACATGACCGACATTCTATCCTACTACGCCAACTCCATCAGCCACTGGTAGATTGACAGGTGACCCGGTCCGCAGCCGGTCAGGCACCCTGACCGGCAGTCAGCGGGAACGTGGGGAGCGTTCACCGATGGCATGCAATCACCCCATGCTTATGGCTGGAACCGGTTGAACCGCTCAAAATCCAGGGTCGCGAAATAGTCCGCCATGGTCTCTTTCCGTCTGATCTCCAGAATATCCCTGTTCGGACGCAACAGCAGCTCGGCGGAGCGCAGCTTGCCGTTGTAGTTGAAGCCCATGGCATGTCCGTGGGCACCGGTGTCGTGAATCACCACCAGGTCCCCGATATCGACCTTCGGCAGGCTGCGGTTGACGGCAAACTTGTCGTTGTTCTCACAGAGTGACCCGGTCACGTCGTAGACATGATCCGCCGGCGCATCCTCCTTGCCGACAACGGTGATGTGGTGGTACGCGCCGTAAAGACCGGGGCGCATCAGGTTGGCCATGCAGGCGTCCAGCCCGACATACTGGCGGTAGATGTCCTTCTTGTGCAGCACCCGTGACACAAGGTAACCGTATGGTCCGGTTACCATGCGGCCATATTCGCTGAAAATCTTGAGGGGGTGCAGCTGGTTGGGCATGATCTTCTCTTCATATAGCTTCTGGACGCTTTTCCCCACATACTCAAGATCTACTGGCTTCTCTTCCGGCCGGTACGGAATCCCGATCCCACCGCTCAGGTTGACAGACTCAATCTGGATCCCGATCTCGTTCTTGAGATCGATCGCGAGATCAAAGAGCATGCTGGCCGTGTCAGCGAAAAACTGGGAATTCAGCTCGTTGGAAGCCACAAAGGTGTGCAGCCCGAACCGTCTGGCTCCCTTTTCCCGTACCGCTTTGAAACCTTCAAAGATCTGATCCCTTGTAAACCCGTACTTGGACTCCTCCGGATTACCGATGATGAAGTTTCCCTCACGCAGTTTGCCCGGATTGTAGCGGAAAGAGATCAATTCGGGAATCCCGGCATGCTTTTCCAGGAAATCGATGTGGCTGATATCATCCAGGTTGATGGTGGCGCCCAGCTCCCGGGCTTTGACAAACTCCGCGGCAGGGGTGTCGTTGGAGGAGAACATGATCTCATCCCCGATAATCCCGCATTTTTCAGAGAGCAGCAGTTCTGCCATCGAGCTGCAGTCGGAACCGAATCCCTCCTGGTGCAGGATTTTCATGATAAAGGGATTCGGCGTTGCCTTGACCGCAAAGTACTCCTTAAAGCCCTCGTTCCAGGAAAATGCTTTTTTGAGCCGACGGGCGTTCTCCCGCATGGCCTGCTCATCATAGATATGAAACGGTGTGGGATAGGTCTTGATGATTTCGTTCAGCTGCTCTGCCGAGAACGGAATACGCTTTTGGGCCATGGATTTTCCTTTGGGGGATTGAGATTAACAACACAATGGATCAGCATCGGTTCCGGAAAGCGGGGCAGACATGCTTAGCCGGGAACACCTTTTCTTAGTGCACCTTAACTCATTAAAATGATCGAACTTACTCCACCAACGGGTTGATCTTTCAAGAAACGCATGCGTCCATCCATCTCTTCCAAGGTTCTTGAAACACCAACCCTTTGATGCTTAAAGCGTCCCAGTTAATCAAGGTGTCCTTTAGATATCGTTGTTTAGAATATCATTCAACCCGAAAACCTGTCAACTCATGCCTCGGGGAGGGTGTACCAAAATCATGTGGGTAGTTCGTCACACCCGCGCAGGCGGGTGTCCAGATGTGTAAACGGTGAAATACACCTGGATGCCCAC
>JAHJRI010000381.1 GCA_018830885.1 bacterium
GAACTTGAGGGAAATGGCAGCCAGGATCGGGGAGAAGAAGAGCAGGCAGATCGTACCAATGATCCCCCCGATAAACGACCCGGTCACCGAGGCGGCCAGCGCCTCCTCCGCCTTGCCCTGGACTGCCATCGGGTAGCCGTCAAAGGTCGTTGCAATGGCCGCTGGCGCCCCCGGGGTGTTGATCAGGATCGCGGAAATGGAACCCCCGTACATGGCCCCGACATAGACGCCGCCCAGCACGATGAGGGCTGTTTCAGGCGAAAGACCATAGGTAAAGGGTACCAGCAGGGCGATCGCCATGGTTCCCGTCAGTCCGGGTAACGCGCCCACCATGATTCCGCCTGAGACAGCCAGGAACAGGTAAAGCAGGTTGGAAACGTCAAAAATACTGCTGATGGCAGGTCCTAACCAATCCACAGGTTTCTCCTCTCAATGATGAATGGTGCCGATCCGACTCGGGTGAAGGATCCGTTGACAGACAGGATTGTCTCCCTACTTGAGAAACCCGCCGGTTCTTAAAACTTTGATATACTGTTCTTTCCGCTTCTGAATGAACTCCCCGAACTCCTTGGGACCCAGATTGATCAGATGAAACCCCTGCTTCTTCATGCCATCGACAAACGCTTTCTGGGATGCCGCCAGTCGCAGTGCATCGCCCAGTTTTTTGATCGTCTCATGAGGTGTGCCAGCCGGAACAGTCACCCCGCGATCGATCCCGCCAACCAGATCCATCCCCAGCTCCTTGAATGTGGGAACATCGGGAAAGTCTTCCAGGCGTTCCTCTGTGGCGACTGCCAGAATCCGCAGGTTGGCCCTGTTGTTGGCAAAAATAAAGGTCCCACCGTAAATGGCAGCCACGTGTTTTCCCAGGATGGCAGCGATCTGGGGGGCGGCCCCGTTGAAACTCACATAGGTGGCGTCAATATCGGCCAGCTGGGAAAACTGCAGATACCCCAGGTGGTTGCCGGTAAACTTGCCGGTTCCGCCAATGGTCAGTTTTTTTGGATTCTTTTTGGAAAAATCGATCAGGTCCTGGAGTGTTTTAAACCGGTCATCATCCTTGTGAACCGCAATCCCGCCGGGTGATTGCGCATAAAGATAAACCGGCGCCAGGTCCTCGGTCTTATAGCTGACCCCTTTGGTCATGATCGGCTGAACAACGATATGGGGCAGGTTGGTCACGGCCATCATGTACCCGTCCGGTTTTTGCGTCTTCAGCATGGTCCAGCCCAGGGCCCCGCCGCCACCGGGGCGATACTGGGGCACCACGTTGACGCCCAGTGTTTTTTCCAGCGTGGGTTTGAGCAACAGAACAGCAATATCGGACTGTCCCCCCGGATTAAACGGAATCAGGAACTTGATGGGACGGTTCGGAAAACCATCCGCCGCCAGGACCGGATTCTGTGAACCGTAAAAAAAGAGAGCACACAGGATACTGATGAACAGGCGAAAAGTGAATCTGTTGTTTTTTTTCATTACCTTCTCCATTGCTAAAAATCTAATAAACCCGATCATTCCGCTCAAGGTCCGATACAGGAAAAAGTCAAATCACCGCAGCAGGTGTTTCAATCAGCGCAATCGTGTGAAACGTTGCAGAACTGCACGATTTCCGTGCGGTTGATGCTCAGACTTCGTCTGCCTGCGCTATGTGAGGTCTTCCAGTCTATCACAAATGATCGATTAAAAAAACTCATTAATCATCGTGGCAGGAGGCGCTATCTAATCAACACATTCTAAGTGCAGTTTTAATGCCAGTAGGGATAATAAGTATAACCTTATGAAATATTGACATAAATTATATTTAGAGAATATATGTCGGCTTTCATCTGCCCATTATTGGGCAAAAAAGCCTGAAATACGGCCTGAATTTGGGCTCGTTTTGTTTGAGAATAGTAACCCGGAAACGGCTTCATATCAGTCGCGGGTCAGCATCGAGATCTCCTTCTCAAGCTTCGTTGGGCCCGCCCGCAGGTGCTTCTTCACTTCAGCCTCGCTGAACAACCGGATCACGCCATATTGACCGTCAAAACCGGGCTGGCGGATGACCTTCCCACTGCGCAGACGTCGAAGGGCCTCACTCAGGGGTTCTGAGTATTGCCTGGCAATCTCGGTGAGGGGGACATCCTTCAGGAGCGCCAGTTCGGATCCGAAGCGATTAATCACCTCCCGATAACCATTCCGGACCCTGGGGGTGATCGATTTGACCCCTGCCAGTTCTGCCAGTATCTCCGCCAGCGGCAGCAGGCACTGAAAACCGGGATCGGTTTCAGTGTACATCGCCCGGGGGCGATCCGCCAGGCCATTGATTCTTGAGAGGACACCGGCGGTCACCGGTTTTTGACAGATCGGGCAGATCCCTTTCAGTTCAGCCGTTGTTGACGGTTTGAGGGAGCAGTTGCAGCGGCGATGACCGTCCAGAAAATACTTTCCCTCTTCCGGAAAGAACTCGATGGTCCCGCCATACCCCCCCCTTTCAGGAAACCGCAGGGCGGCCTTCAGGGAATCGAAATCAAATCCGGTCTGAAAGAGGTTGGCTTCCCTTCCGAGTTTCTGGGGGGAGTGGGCATCCGAATTCGATATGAGTGTAAAACGGTCCAGGGCGGAAATCCTGCGAATCATCTCCGGGTCTGCCGAGAGACCGGTTTCAAGGGCGAATATTTCCCTGGACAGATCCCCGAAACAGCCTTCGATGGTGTCAAAACCCGATCTGGCACCGAAAAGGGAAAACCAGGGAGTCCAGATATGAGCGGGGACCAGAAATCCCGCCGGTGCCTCTTCAAGCATGATCTCCAGCAGATTCCGGGAATCCAGGCCCAGGATCGGGCGTCCATCGGCAGACAGGTTTCCGATATCGGACAGCCGGTGGCTGATTCGCCTGGCAGAATCAAAATCAGGGACCACCAGGAGATGGTGTACCTTGCGCACGCTGCCATGGCGCTTATAGATGCAGCTGATTTCAGCCGTCAGGACAAAGCGGACATCTATCTCCCGCGGCTGATAGTCGGCCAGCTCCGGGGGCAGCAGGGTCTGTTTCAATCGGTGAAAACCGGAATCGGAACTATCAAGACTGGACTGGAGGTGGGAAAACCAATGGGGATGCGTGAAATCACCGGTGCCGACCAGATGAATACCCTTGATTCTGGCCCAGCCAGCCAGATAGGGCAGTGTGCTGAATTTACTGGTAGCCCTTGAATAACAGGAATGAATGTGCAGATCGGCGAAATAGTCCATACGCAGGTGCCATCTTAAAAACGGTCTGGTTGTTGTCGCTCTCAATTTCGCGGATGGGGCGATCATGGGATAAAAGGCGCACAACAACCGGTATGTGAAGGGTGATGCGAATATGACCGGTTCGATAAAGATAGCGTCAATGTGTGGTAAAAGCAAACCGGGAGAGGGCGCTTCATAAAACTGGTTAGGTGCTGAAATAGTGAAAGAATTAAAAAATCTCACTCAATTTGCATTCCCTGCCGGAATAGCCTAAACTCTAAGATTCCTTAGCCGACTTTACCGTCAACCCGAGGATGTCGGATAAACCGTTAGGGAAAAGGATCGCGGCGTCGGGGTGTTGGGGGTTGCATGGGTCTGTTGCAGTCTCCGCCAACCGGCGACAATCGTATAAATCCAGAGGGGAAATGAGAATGAAGCATTTAAACAGGTTGTGGAAAAAAGGACAGGATTTTCTGGGTGTGCAGTATCCCATCATGGCTGGGGCCATGACCTGGATTTCTGATCACCGCTTCGTCTCCAAGGTATCCAATGCGGGCGGATTTGGTTGTCTGGCAGCCGGAAACCAGCCACCGGAACTGTTTGCACAGGAGATAGACAAAACCCGCGAGGCGACCGATAAACCGTTTGGAACCAATCTGATCACCATATCGCCCAATTACAAGGACCACCTCAAGATCGCACTGGACAAGGGGGTTCCCTATATGATTTTTGCAGGCAGCTTCCCAAGGGCGTCAGAAATCAAACTGGCCAAAGAGAACGGTGCAAAGGTCATCGCATTTGCCTCCAATGATTCCATTGCCAAACGCATGATTCAATCGGGGGTTGATGGTCTGATGCTGGAGGGCAGTGAAGCCGGGGGTCATATCGGGCATGTATCGCTGATGATTCTGCTTCAGCAGGTGCTGTTCCACCATGATGACATTCCGATATTCACAGCCGGGGGGATCGCGACCGGTGAAATGATGGCCCATCTTCTTCTCATGGGTGCGGCCGGGGTTCAGATGGGGACACGGTTTATCCTGTCGGAGGAGTGCGAGGTCCATCCAAATTTCAAACAGGCGTTTATCAAGGCCCGGTCGCGGGATGCCATCGCGACACCGGCGGTGGGTTCCGAACTCAGTGTGGTGGCGGTCCGTGCCATCCGCAACAAAGGCATGGATGAGTTTTCCGATATGCAGATGGAGCTGATACTGAAAAACAGGCGGGGAGAGATCACCAAAAAAGAGGCCCAGTTTGAGGTGGAAAAGTTCTGGATGGGTGCGTTGCGAAATGCCGTCCAGGACGGTGATATCGACCGGGGATCCCTGATGGCGGGTCAAAGTGTGGGCTTGGTGGACAAAACCCAGACCCTCAAGGAGATTTTCGATGAGATGATCGAGGAGGGTGAACGGACCCTGGAACGAATTGCTGCCAAGTTGCAGGTATGAAGGAGAGGAGCCTTGGACTCATTTGATGATATTCGCCCCTATCGCGATGATGAACTGCCCGCCGTGATGGCCCGTCTGGCAAAAAACGAGCTTCTGGTGTCGACGGTGCGCATGATTGTCTGGCCCGGATGTCCCCCTTTGCTTTCGAGACCGGTCGATTATATTATCAGGACCCTGTTGAAAAGAAAGCTGGGGCGTATACGGTCTGTTGATGAATTTCAGCGGAAGATTGTCGGCGATCTGTTGCTGAACTGGGTAATATCCCATTCCATCGACAAACTGAGCAGTTCCGGTCTCGAAAACCTCAGCCATGATCGATCCTATATCTTTATCAGCAATCATCGGGATATTGTCCTGGATTCGGCACTGCTGAACTACACGCTGCATCATGCTGGTCATAAAGTGCCCTATATCGCATTCGGGGACAACCTGCTGATCAATGAGGTGGTCTCGGACCTGATCCGGGTGAACAAAGCCTTTATTGTCAGAAGGGATCTCCCTCCCCGGGAGCAGCTCAAGGCGCTCAAGCATCTGTCGGCATACATCGGTCACATCCGCGAGGAGGGCAACCATTTCTGGATTGCACAGCGGGAAGGCAGGGCCAAGGACGGTATTGACGCGACCAATCCGGCTATCATCAAAATGTTCTACCTCAACGAAAGAAAAAACCAGACCGATTTTTCGGAATTTGTAAAATCCTATAATATGGTACCGGTGGCGGTGTCCTATGAAAAGGACCCGTGTGATCGAATCAAGGGCTGGGAGTTGTACCGCAGGAAGAAAACCGGGGTGCATAAAAAAAAGAGAAACGAAGACCTGATCGCCATGGCTGCCGGTATATCGGGGCATAAGGGACGGGTGCATATCACCTTCGGCAAACCGCTGGACAAGGATTATGCCAACGAAAAGGAGGTGGCACAGGCCGTGGATGAAGCCATCCATCGTCAATACCGGCTGTGGCCGTGCAATTTTATCGCCCATGATGTGATCAGCGGGACGGATACCTACCGCAATCAATATAACAACCAGGACAGGGAAGCGTTTCTGGGAAAGTACCATAATCTCAACCCGGAGGTCAGAAAGGTGGTCCTGCAATGTTTTGCCAATCCGGTCAACAGCCGCAACAGGAGCTGCCAGACCGACAGCGGGAGTCCGGGATGATTATTCCCGGCAATCCTGGAAAAATAACGGACGGCCTTTACTGCCTGGGTCCTCTGGAAAACCCCACCTACCTTCTGGATGGCGGGAAGCCGGCGATGTTTGATGCCGGGGTATCATTTCTGGGAGAACACTATGTCACGGAGCTGAAGAAGATTCTGGGAACCAGACCCCTGCATTACCTGTTTCTCAGCCATGTGCATTTTGATCACTGTGGGGCGGCCGGTTATCTCAAACGGCACTACCCGGATCTGATCATTTGCGCGTCGTCGATTTCAGCTGAAATTATTGCCAAACCCAGCGCACAGGCACTGATCCAGAAGCTCAGCACTGTTCCCGGGATGACAGAAAGCCAGAAATTCAGGCCGTTTTCCGTTGACAGGGCTGTGGGGGATGGAGACCGGATTGATCTGCAGGAGAACGGATTCCTGGAGGTGCTCGCCACACCCGGTCACACCCGGGATATGACCAGCTACTATCTGCCGCAGCTGCGGACGCTGATCCCCTCGGAAGCGGCGGGCGTCCCGGCAGGCAGAGGCTATATCTATGCCGAGTTCCTGGTGGATTATGACAGCTATTTATACTCCATCAGCCGATTGGCTGTTCTGCCAGTTGAGCGGATTTTATGTGCCCACCGCTTTATTTATGACGGTGACGATACCGTCGGCTATTTTGATGAGGCGATTCGTCAGACCCGGCGGTTCAAGAATCGGATATCGATTCTCCTGGAACAGAACGGATACGACAATGAGGCCGTGGGCAGGATTATCAAGGCGGAAGAGTATGGGCAGGTGCCTGAACCAAAACTGGCGGAACCGGCCTATGACCTCAATCTCAAGGCCAAGATCAGTACCATCGCCAGACGGCAGGAAAAGAAGGCTCAGAAACCGGGATCATGACGACTGCTGCAGGAACCGCCGTTAACCAGGCAACGCGGCGAGATCGCTCCAGGGTCAGGCCACAGCCCCCGCCAACCGTTTGAGGACCACGGAAAGTCTTTTTGTTTGGGGGTGGAAATCACGACCTCCGCCACCATTCAACCCCCATTTTCACGCGTATCAGCCGTCATATCTGCAATCTTATCCTGTAAAATCCAATATTTCAAAATCCTCCCAGAAGGTCCTCTGGGCTTGTATCTGCCGGCGATCAAATCTTTTATGCGATGGGGTCTCTCCTTATTCCATTCGGGATGGTCAATAATATGAAAGGTTCCCGGCATGACAATCACCGCAATCGAATATTTCCATTATCAGCCATCTGATACATGTCTGAAAAAGCTTCTATTTCTGCATTTCAGCACGACTTTTACAGTAAATACCTGACATTTTTGGGGCTAAAGCCGGAAAATGTCTGGAATTCCTTCCTGTTTTCAGCTTAAAGATTCTGATTTCTAAAGAAAAACGATATATACCAGATCCACAGGATAAAAAGCGTCAATTCCTGATATTCAGGTGCCTGAAGCCCAGCTTTGATGGTAATTTGCGTAAATAATTCAGCTAATTGATTGACTTGCTGAAAAGAATCTGAAACAAAAATGGAAGGTATTACCGATATAATAAAACGTTGGGCGAAAACTAGAAAACAGGAAACAAAATGAACACAACAATTGAAAAACCGAATTATGGCAATTGGGTGTCACAAAAGTTCATATTTATTCCTTTTGTCCTATTTATTATTTTTTGCGGGTTAGTTTGGTTTCAAATTTACTTTTTTATACCGGCATTCATTTTCTTTATCATCTCAATGTATTTTGGGTATTCAAGGTATTTGTTTTCATCAAAAGGTAAAGATGTTCAAACCAGAGTTCGTGATCTAATTATCAGTAATTTAGCCTGGAATGGTGAAGGGAAAGTACTGGATATTGGTTGTGGAAGCGGAGCGTTGCCTATATTATTAGCAAAAAAATATCAAAACGCTCAAATTTTTGGTATCGATTATTGGGGAAAGCAGTGGGAGTATTCGCAAGCAATATGTGAAAAAAACGCCTCCCTTGAAAACGTACCTAATCGTATTGAATTTAAAAAAGCCAGCGCGGCAGATCTACCTTTTGAAGATGAAAGCTTTGATGTTGTTGTGAGTAATCTAGTCTTTCACAATATTGCCAGCGTAAAAGATAAATCTCAGTTGTTAAAAGAGGCATTAAGAGTGTTAAAAAAAGGCGGGAAATTTGTGTTACAGGATCTTTTTTTATGGTCTCAAGTTTATGGAAAACCGGAAAAACTATTAGAGACATTTCAAAGCTGGGGTGTTAAAAATGTTAAAATGATAAATACCAATGAGATGCCCTTTATTCCAAATATCTTAAAACTCCCATTTATGCTTGGCAAATTGGGTGTAATTATCGGTGAAAAATAAATTTCTAATAACTCCACGCCCAACACCTGGCTAAAGACCGACCATACCCGCCCAAAAGCGGCGGGCATGGCGGCTTATCCAGGTGTTGGTGCGCCGCGCAAGCGCGGTGCATCTTGTCGGGTGAAAGTCCCGACATGGTAAGGGGTTAACCACCCCACCAGTACTGAGTGTTGCGCCCCTGGCGGAGCGGTGTTTGCGGTAGGAACTGCGAACGCAGGCGAACAAGAGGGGTGAAGCGTACACAGGGAATGTTATAGGCCGTTTGGGGTTGCAGCCCCTTAGAGCTGGTATCGCTCCGATATGCCGTTCCGGACTGGTGAGTGTTGTAACGCGCACGAAGCCGAAATGAACCAGGCGCCATGGTAAGTCTGGGGAGAGCCGGCGGAGTTCTCAAGCTACGGCATGTAACAAGAGATGCATCGTGAACGCGGGAGGCCCCTTTGGTTCCTGAATGAAGACACACTCATCCATGACATACTGATATTGAGGCACAAAATGGGAAACCAGGACACAGATCCAGGCA
>JAHJRI010000382.1 GCA_018830885.1 bacterium
ATCTTCCGAGGGCGGTCGCGGAAGCCTCCTTCCTGGAGGCTTTTACCACTCCCAACCCGTTCAATAACAGACCGTCCATGACTTCAGTGAATTAGCTGAATGTGTAACTTATAAGCTGATTATCGTTAATGCCATCAAGATCTGTATGTCATTGAACGGATTGGGAGTGGTGAAGCATCGCCAGGATGGCGATGTGAACGACCGGTCAATCATGTTTCTGGATTACGGGTCGGTGTTGCAGGCTTCGCCTATTCAGTGCCGCAATCGATGCCGTGAACATAAATAGACTTTACTTGTTGAGCAGCAACGGTTCCGGTTTTCAAGAACTCTGGAAACCAGGGATGGTTTCCAGGAGTGCCAGGAAGGATGAATGTGCTTCTTGAAAGGTGCGGTGAGTTCGAAAATTTCAATACATCAAGGTGCCCTTAAGCTAAAGACATTGGTGTCCAAGGTGCTCTTAAGCTAAAGATATTGGTGACGCAATGACGATTGATACGCCGCCCCTTTATCCAGGCTGTCTGGGAGCGGCGTTATTTTTTCTAGGCGGGTACAAAATCTTCGCTGCGGATCTGTTTCATTGTGATTGCATTATCTTCGCATGTTACCGCACAGAGACCGCACCCCATGCATTTCGCCTCGTCGATCTCGCTGACACCGGACTCCAGGCTGATCGCATCGAAGTAACACCGGTCCAGGCAGATTTCACAGGCAGTGCAGCTGTCCGGGTCCACAACGGCGGTAAACCGGCTGGGCGCCGTAAAATTGACGGTGGTCTGGCCGTGATTGACCCAGTTGATACAACAGTCGTCACAGCAGTTACAGATGATATGGCCCAGACCGCGGGAGTTGCCGACGACGTGCACCAGCCCTTCCTGGGCACACTGCTTCAGCATCTCCAGGGTCTCCGCTTTGGTCAGTTGCCTGCCGGAACCCCGCTCAAGCGCATAATCGGCAGCTTTATCCACTTGAATACAGACTTCCAACGGTTTGCCACAGGAACCGTCCACGACCCGACAAGTGCAGGCGGTGACGGCCAGGTTTCTGGCTTTTTCAACAATCTGGCGGACATCGTCAAAATAGGCCACCTGCAGATCCGGTTGAATAACGACATCGACGGGCACCACCCGCATGGCCGACTGGGGAAGAATCGCCTGGATCTGTCCCATGTGCTCATTGAATTCGGTTTTATGGTACTCCTTCCACAAATCGAAAAAGGGCTGGGTCATTCCCGGGGCCAGGATAGAAGCGTCATGAAACTGCAGCATATATTTCACACGATAGTACACCCCCGGACGACTGGATTTGAATAGCAATCCCTTTTGAAATAAAGGACCGACCATTTTTTCCACCTTTTCGATCGGCACCCCGGATCGTTCTGCCAATTCCGCCACCGTTGCCGGCGGTGCAGCCGCCAGGATCACCCGGGCTTCATCCTCATCGGCCAGCATTTCAAAAATCCGGGGGATGATCTTGGACTCGGCAATGCCGATGGCGTTGGTCAACTGTTGATAAAGATCTGGTTGAGTCATTATTTGCTCCTGTGTGGGTTGTAAAAACGGTGTGACTGTGTAAAACGGCGATTCAAACGACGCTGCCTGCTTCCATGCGGTTCCGACACCCTTTCTCCTGTCTGTAATTGAGGATGTGCCGGTCATGACGGTCTGACCCGACGTCTGAAATCAAAACCCTCTGCTGTCTCCTGGCGATGTGTGACTATAAAATTGTCGCTGAAAAATCAAAGGCCATCATAGGAACTTGGGTTTCCTGAGTCAAGGGCTGTTTTGACTTTTTTGATCCAGAGCGGATGACGGGTCGTCGAGGGGGAAACCCCCTCGACGGAATCATTCAGGGAGATTGACAATGATTGCCAGTCCATTTAAAGCACCTCACTGGAGTCGGTATACACGGACCGCATTGTCATGGAAGAGCGCCCTCTTTTCATCTGCCGAACAAGTTGCGGCAATTCGCTTGCATGCGTTCCATAAAACCGCATAGGAGCAGGAGACCCGATCCACGGGGAAATTGCTCTCAAAGAGGCAACGTTCAATCCCGAATAGATCCAGGCAGTGAAGATGGTACGGCTTCTGTGCCTCTGCCAGTTCAACAGACGTCGGTGGTGTTTCCCGTTTGTGCCAGTCGAAACCATTGACCGCCATGGCCAGGCCACCCAGTTTGGCCATCACATTGGGACAGGCCGCCAGCTCTCGAATCGCCTTTTTCCATTCCGGAAAGATCTCCTGACGTTTGCCCTGGTAAGGACCGATACCCAGTGGCCCCCCGAAGTGATCCAGGATGATTGTCGTATTCGGAAATTTTCGGGCGAGTTGGGTCAATTCGCTGATCTGCGGATGATAAAGCCAGGCATCGAAGGTGAGGTTAAACCGCTCCAGTTGCGCAAAGCCTTTCTGAAATGTCGGGTCCAGCAGGAGACCCCGGGGAGGGTTTGTATGGGAATTGCGGACGTGTTTGTCGGCGTCCCAGCCGCTGGCATGCCTGATCCCGCGAAAGCGATTGGGACTCGCCGCCATGTGTGCCTCCAGGACGGCCGCAACCTCGGCCCCCAACTGCAGATCAGCATAGCCAATGATACCGGCGGCTACCCTGGATTCGCCGTACTGCCCGCTGGCGCTCATGGCCGCGATTCCCTGTACGAATTCCGTTTCCCCGACCGGTTTCATGGCCGCTGGTCCATCAGCCCGGTACATCGATCCGCACTCCATAAATACGGTACTGCGGATATTGTGACCGCTGTTGATGTCGTTCAGGATTTCGTACAGCAGATAGCGACCTCCCGGGTAGTCCCACAGGTGGTGGTGGGCATCGCAAATGGGTAGTTCAGGTTCCAGGATCGGTTCTTGAACCTGGGCCAGCCACTGCAGCAGTTTTTCAGTCATATTGGATTCTGTGAATAAGTTGATGGAAAAGGGTGGCTGCCCTAGAGGCTGCCGAAACCCTCATCGGCGATATCCATCGCAGCCGAGCTTTGATCGATGATCCCTTCCATGCGGCCGATGCTGCCGGGCGTCAGCGTGCGAATAAAGAATTCGGCGGTTTTGATCTGCCCGTCGTAGAAGGCAATATCTTTTTTCTTCGGGTTGCCGGCCAGCTGGCGGCTGGCGGTGACCGCTCTCCAGAGAAGCATCCAGGCCATGATGGTGTCGCCCATGACATCCAGATAGGGAAGGGAGTGGGCAAAAGCCGTCTTGAAATGCTCACTGACGGCATTTTTGGTAATGGCCTGGGCCACCTCAATGAATTTGTTCAGCATCTTATCGGCGCGCGCGGCCAGATCAGTCAATCCGTCTATGGCTTTTGCTTCGGTGATGGTGTTCTGGATGGCGCTGAGGAAGGTCATAAACACCTTGCCCCCCTGCATGCCCATCTTCCGTCCCAGCAGGTCCATGGCCTGGATGCCGCAGGTGCCTTCGTAAATGGATGCGATTTTGGCGTCACGGACATACTGTTCGACCAGGTAATCCTTGGTATAGCCTGCCCCGCCGAACACCTGCATCGCCTGGACGCAGACCTCGTAGCCGCGGTTGGCAAAATAACTCTTCAGGACGGGTGTGAGCAGCTCGTAAATCCCGTTGGCCAGGGTTCGTTCCTCCTCGGTGGCGGCGAGCGTGGACCGGGTGTGCTGATACTCCATGTACTGGAAAAAACTGCGCATACCGCTGACATAGGACTTCATCCACAGCAGATTGCGCCGCACGTCGGGATGGTTGATAATCGCAACGGGCGAGGCATCGTGGGGTTGTCCGAGCTCTCTCATCTGGATCCGTTCCCGGGCGTAATTGACTGCCATCACATAAGAGGCGGAAGCGTTGACCAGCCCCTGAAAACCGGTATGCATCCGTGCGCCGTTCATCATGTGAAACATGATTTTCATCCCCTGGTTTTCCTGACCCAGGAGGTATCCGATGCACTTGCCCCTGGCACCCATGGTCATGCTGCAGGTGGCACTGGCGGTGATCCCGTGCTTGTGTTCAATCCCCGTGCACCAGATATCGTTGCGGTCTCCCAGGGATCCGTCGTCATTGACGAAATATTTGGGGACGATAAAGATCGAGATCCCTCTGGTGCCGGCCGGAGCACCCTCAATCCGCGCCAGAACCGGGTGAATAATGTTTTCGCAGAGATCGTGCTCGCCGTTGGTGATAAAGATCTTGTTGCCCGTCAGCGTGTAGGTGCCATCCGCGTTCTTGACCGCGGAGGATTCCAGGGCGCCGACGTCCGACCCGGCGTTGGATTCGGTCAGGAGCATGGTCCCTCCCCATTCGGAGGCGGTCAGCTTTTTGACATATTTCCGCTTCTGCTCCTCCGTGCCATACAGCTGGATCATGTTGGCTGTTCCGTTGCCCATGGTCAGATACCCGTTGAGGGCAAAATTAGCGGCGGTGATATACTCGGCCACGGCCGCGCCGATAAAATTCGGGGCTCCCTGGCCACCCATGTCAACAGGAACGATCAGGTTCCCCCACTCTCCCTCCTTCAGAAGTTCAAAAGGCGCATGAAAGCATTCCGGTACATTGACGACGCCGTCCTTATAGATGAGACCGACCTGATCCCCTTCTCCCATGGTGGGCAGCACCTCTTTGATGGCGATTTTTCGTGCCTCGTTCAGTATCATGTCACAGGTTTTCCTGTTGAATGCTTCAAAGTTCTCATGGGCAAGTATCCCCTCGTTATCAAACTGTTCCCAGATCACAAAATCCAGGTCCCGTTTGTCTGCCAGTTGCTGTGCCATAATTGTCCTCGCTGTTGTTGAAACCGGTAAGTTGATTGAGTTGTCGCTGAATATGAAGTGGTTGCCTCGTCACCTGAGTTCATTCTCGACCCTGTTGGCGGTTTTCGTCAAATAAACTTTTTTGCCGGGTGTAACAAAAACATGTGGGGTTGCGATCATAAGCTCTTTCCGCATACAGGTACCCGCACATATTGGGTGCACCCTTTTTGCCCGGGGCAGGACCAACGAAGGATGAGAATGGCAAAATCGGGGGACATGTACTTCGTTACGTGTACCCTGATTTTGCTATTCTCATACAAACACCCATGACCAGCAGGTTACAACAAAACACGAGAAGGATATCGCGGTGTTGGCCCGCGACTGATATGAACCCCTTTCAGTTGGGAGACTTATCTCAAGATGATCTAAGCTCATTCCGCTAAAACCCCAACTCGCTTCGCTCAAACAGGCCGGGTTTCTATCGCTCCATTTCGCCAAGATCATCTAGAAACGCGTCTAATCAACTGAAACGGCTTCACACTAGTCGCTTTAGGGAGCTATTCTCATACAAACCCGCTGTCAATATCGGCTTTTTCAAAATATTTCCGGGGGTCGGACTAAAAAAACGGGGATGGGTGCGAACCGGGATGCCGCTTCAGGAATTATCCCGGGCACCCGGTGTCGGGGCATGGCGGGTTTGAATCCGGGTCGGTTTTAAAAGATGCCAAAGACCATGGGGGACATGCCGGGAAAGGCCACTGCTGAATCAGAACTTCCCAGAACGATGCCCCTGTTGACGGCTGTCAACGTTTCCTGCATCTTTCCGAAAGCGTTGTAAATTTTTGCCAGTGGCTGACCCTCGTTGACGATCTGGCCCGGCTTTGCCAGGAACCGGAGAATGCCGCTGCGTGTGCAGAAAGGCTTGTCTGAGTATCGAAGGACCTGGTCCGACTG
Source organism: bacterium (assembly GCA_018830885.1). GTDB lineage: Bacteria > SAR324 > SAR324 > XYD2-FULL-50-16 > XYD2-FULL-50-16 > JAHJRI01. Next base: position 5,681 of record JAHJRI010000382.1, read on the forward strand.
GTACCGGTCGTGAAGGGGGTAGTTTTCAGGTGGGAAGGTCAGATCCACCATCTGGCAATCGGACAGTACCCGCAGGATCGAGTTGACCCCGTATTCAATAATCTTTTCGTTGACCACGTAGGACTCGCCCAGTTCAAAGGTGACAGCCGGAATACCCTGTTGGATAAGATTGTGGGTCAGGCTGCTCCGAATCTCCTGGGTATCTTCGACCACATAAAAACCGGTTTTCTGACAGATTCTTCTGGAAAAATCGTAGGCTGTTCCGGAAATGGCCTCTGACTTCCGATCCAGCAGCACATAGGGAACCGACCGTTTCCAGTCATTGTGCAGATCCAGCAGGAAGGTGGGCGCTGTCTGGATGATTTTGCTGAATATCTGGTAAGCGATTCGCTCTCCCAGGGAGCCTTCCGCATTTCCGGGAAAGGAGCGGTTCAGATCCTCGCGGCTGAAGGTGATGTTCCGTGAAATCGTCTCGAATCCGATGGGATTCATGAGGGGAAATGCATTGACAACGCCCTTGACCAGACGTCGCTGCAGCAGCTTGAAAATCTCCTGGATGACAACCAGACCGCCAACTTCATCCCCGTGGGTACAGGCGGTCAACCAGACCACAGGCCCGGGCACCGGGCTGCTGATTGACATGAACGGCAGACGGCGACGGGATAGATCCGAGCCGGTCAGGATCTTGATCAGGGACTGCCTGATTTTTAATTTTGAAGGATCAACGGGTTTGTTACTGATGTTCACATTCATGGATTTCTGATTGCCAAAAGAAACGGGTGAACCCGTGATACCTGGGTGCGATGACCGGATCACGGGGAACTGTTTTTCAGGTGTCACGGTGTGTTCGCGGGGGTCCCTGCTGCGATTCCCGCGGATCATCACTCAAAAACACGGGATTTCTAAATACCATTTTCTCATGGAATAGGCTTATTGGCTACTGTTTTCCCTCTGGGTAATCCCCGACTGCTTTTATTATAAGACTGTTCTAGATAGCATCTGACCGGCCCCGGATGAAGATCGGTTCCATGGCAAGCCGGGTATTGTCGGCTGCAACCTGTGCCTCAAGCACTGCCGGTGTCAGGCTGTCATCGAAATCACTGGCTGCCTGCAGGATTGCGCGCAGCAGGGTCGTGTCGCTCGATGTATTGAGAAACACGTTCGGGTGGCTCAACAGCCACTGGACTGACCGGGTCAACGCCTCGGTCTCCTTGATGGGCTCGTACCAGCTGAACCGTTTCCGCGTATCATCCGCCCGCCATCTCCTGCGGGCAATGGATTTAATGGTTTGAACGGCCACTCCCCGGTCTTCACACACGGCCAGCAGACGGTCATAATCCGCCTTGTATTCCGGGTTCTGCAGCAACGGGTAGTTGCAGGGCAGGAGCACGGCGTCGAAAGCATATCTTTCCAGACTGCGAAGATGCATAGCTGGCGCCTGGGTGCCGTGTCCGGTGACGCCGATGAAGCGAACCAGCCCCTCCCTTTGCGCATCCAGGGCGGCTTCCAGTGCCCCTCCCGGTCCCATGGCAGTTTCCCAGCCAGGTTCATCTGTCAGGTTATGCAACTGGATCATGTCCAGTTGGTCGGTCTGCAGCCGTTCCAGGGAACGCCGGATGCTGTCCCGGGCTTCCGGGCCAGTTCGGTCACCCGTCTTGCTTGCCAGAAAAAACTGTCTGCGGTGTGTCTTCATCCATGAACCGATACGAAGCTCGGCATCGCCGTAACTGGCTGCCACGTCAATGTGATTGATGCCAAACGCCAGCAATAGTTCCAGTACCTGATCGGCCCGTTCCTGTCTCATGGCCATGAAAGCTGCGGCTCCAAAAATAGTGCGGGTGCTCTGGTGTCCGGTCCTGCCAAACGGTATTTTTTGAATCATCTGTCAGACTCCTTCAGATTGTTATCCAGATTATCCGGGAAAGCGCCATCGTTTATTCAGGAACAGGAAGAGTCTCAAAATTCCAGTTGCCACCCGGGTTCTCCCGCTCGTGGCCCATCTAGAAGGCCAGCGTCCGCAGGACATTCTGCTAACCGCTTGAAGCGGTTATGATCACATGCCCACATGTTTTTGGTGCCCCCATATCGGCAACACCGATCGGCTTCGTCGTGACGACCCAGGCTATTTCATGGGTAATCGCACGATAAACCGGGTTCCCTGCCCGGGTTCGGATTCCACTTCCATGGTCCCCTGGTGATTGCCAGTGATGATCATGTAGGATACGGAAAGACCCAGACCGGTCCCCTCCCCCACGGGTTTGGTGGTGAAGAACGGTTCAAAAACCCTGGAGCGTATGGACTCCTCAATACCGGACCCGTTGTCCGCTATCTCAATCCGTGCCATCCCGTTTTCCTGAGAGGTTCCCAGGAGTATACGGGGCGGGTCGTCATTCTCCCTTTTTTCCATAGCCTGTGCACAGTTCTTGAAGAGATTCAGGAACACCTGCTCGATTTCCGTTTCGGAGCAGGTGACATGGGGCAAGGCCGGATCGAACGCTTTGATAATCTCGATATGCCTGAAATCATATTTTTTCTTCAGATCGTAGTCTGTCCTGGCCAGGTCCAGCGCCCGTTCCAGCAATCGGTTCAGATCCAGGGGGACTTTTTTTGTATCACTTCTGCGGCTGAAATGGAGCATGTCCGAAATGATGGTGGCGGCCCGTTTTCCAGATTGCATGATGGCGTTCAGGTAATGGGGAATATCCCGGTCTGTCATGTATTGATGCAGTCTGTGCATATCGATGCCATGTTTTTCAGCCACGGCCAGGTTCTTATCCAGATCCGGGGAGAGCCGCCGCTCCAGGTTCTGTGCCATTTGCAGAATAGCTCCCAGTGGATTGTTGATCTCATGGGCCATGCCAGCGGCCAGTCCCCCGATGGACATCATTTTTTCCGATTGAATCAGGAGCTTCTGGGTTTGCAGCTGTTCCGTAATATCCTGGCAGGCGGCGGCCATCCCCACCAGGTTTCCATGCACATCCCGAATGGGGGTGTTGAACCATTGAACCGTGATAATACGACCGTCTTTTGTCAGGTTGTCGTTGATATTTTTGTTGGACCGGGGGGTGTCGATTCGATGGACCGTCTTCACATTCTCATGGTCATAGTCCGGGACCAGGAACTCAAAAATATTACTACCGATGGCCTCCTCCCGGGTGAACCCAAAAATTGCTTCTGCTGCCGGGTTCCAGTCCGTGATCGTAAAATCGTTGTCAAATTCGATCACCCCCATCGGGGTCGATTCGATATGGGTCATCAGCCGATGCTGGGATTCGAGCAGGGCCGCTTCTGCTCTTTTCTGGTCGGTAATATCGATCATGGTGATCAGGTTTGCCGGTCTTCCTCTGTAGGAAATGGTTTTTGAGTACTGATCGACCCATTTGATATCCCCCTGTCTGGTGCAGATGCGGTACTGGTGGTTGTGGACCTGCCCCTCCAGAATGCCCTGCTGTTTTTTGAGGTTCTGTTCCTGGGCGAAATCCCGGTCATCCGGGTGCAGAACATGGTCATAGAGGTATTTCGTGTTGAAGCAGGCATTCATCTCCTCCTGGGTATAGCCAAAGATGGTTGCCATGGCGTCATTGCGATAGAGGGACCTGTTGTCCTGCATGATGGAAATGCCCAGCAGCGACTGGTCGGACATGACCTTGAACTTCTCTTCACTTTCCCTGAGTGCCTGTTCGGTCTGTTTTAAGACAGTGATATCCCGTGCCAGGCCGAAAAACCCGATCGGGTTGCCCTCCTCATCCCGTTTCAGGTGGACCGAGTTCTGTACGGTTCTTTTGATACGACCGGTTTTTTCCTCATTGAGACCATATATCTCGATCTCATCCAGGATCGGCTTTCCGGTCCTGGCCACGTCGCGGAATGTGGATTGGATATACCGGACCGTTTCAGCATCCGTATAGTCTGCCGGACGAAGTTGTTTAATGTCTTCGACAGGCATCCTGGCCTTATCTTCGAAAGCCCGGTTCCAGAAGACAAACCGGCCGTCGAGGTCGGTTTCCCAGTACTCGTCTGAAATCGTGTCCAGGATGGTTCGATAGCGTTGCTCACTCAACCTGCTGTGTTCCGTCTGATTCTTCTGATCCGTGATGTCGTCAATCATGGCCAGCAGCAGAGCGGGCGGGTCCTTCTCCGATCCGGTGCCTGGGGTGTGCCTGGCTTTAATTGCCAGCCAGCGGATACCGAGGTCTGGATGCAGACAGCGCACCTCGATGGCCTCCTGGCCGGGCGCTGCAGCGATACGATTCCGAAATTCGAGATATCGCTGCTGATCGTCCGGATGCAGGATTTCAGACAGCTGGCCGCTTTTAGTATGCCGAACCAGCTCGCGCATGGGGTTGTTCACAAACCGGATCTGCCCTTTCCGGTCTGTGATCACGATGGCTGTTGAGATGGTATCAAACACAGTGACCAGATCCTGGAAGCGGCGTTCTTTTTCTCTGAGACTGGCGTCCCGCTTCCTGGTGGCGAGCTTCTGCAATGATAACAGTCCCGTCGAAAGATAACGGTGATAAAACCTGCTTGATTTTGGCATGATTAAAAGTGCATGACCGAGTAAAACCGGAATTGGCGTGCTCAGTTCCGTTCAGGGGGATGGCGGTGGTGGTTTCCTGCCACTGCTCTTGAATGGATTCCATGATTTTTATGATACCTGGGAAAAACAGACCCTGCAATTCATTTAGGGTTCATATTCCTCCAAAAAATAAGTGGCAGAGTTTTGACACCCTGCCGGGTTATATCACTTCTTCTTCGGTTCAGCCTTCTTTTCATCAGGCTTTGATTTGCCTTTCGCTGGAATCTGCACACCTTGATCTCTCGTATCGATTCACCTGGATACGCTCCAAAGGTATTGTATTTCAAGAAACGCATGAATCCTCCTGGAGCTCCTGGAAGCCATTCATGGCTTCCAAGGTTCTTGAAACACAATACCTTCGGGGCTGAGCGGAAATCGAACTGAATAGATTCGATCTCTCAAGAATTGAGCATTTGCGAGGACACAGACGAAATCATCTGAGCCGGGTTTTTCCACCAGGATTATATCTTCCGGTTTATATTTGAGATCCAGAAGATACGTTTATGTAACTGTTGCAGCTTTTTCCAAATCTGGTTTCTAAACTGATGGGTCATTCTTTGGAGGTCCGCTACGTCAGTTTCTCTACATTCTTTGAATATCCTGGAGAGTGTCGTGTCGTCGGGAATGCTATTCCAGCCGTCTATTTCACGAAGGACTGGATCCGACCATACCGTCTTGACGCAGCTTAAAGCATCTGCACCGGCAATGATACCTCCGGTTGTCAAATAGACAATATCTTCGAACTGCCAGGTTGCATTGCCCGAACGTTGTAAGGTCAGGGTGTCTTTCAACTGCTTGTAGAACCGTTGCTTGTTCATAATGCCGACGACAGGAACCATCCCGGCTTGTGCTGTCAGACCCCTGTCCAATATATTAGGATAGCGTCCAGTTTTATTTGACATTGAAATGAAAACCACATTTCACTAACGACGCCCGGTGTTCCTTTACCAGAGTTAAGGTGTTTTCCTGTCTGCTTTAATTAGACAGTGTCCAACTATATTTGACAATATAGGGTAGAATCGTTTTTTTCAACAACCACTGCCCTTCTTTCCGAACACTTAAAACCCTTCCTTTGTTGTATCTGGCGATTAATTTTCTGCCTGATTACAACTGGCACATAAATTGAAGAATTAAAAGCCGTCCATCATGTTGTGGTCCAACTGTTGGATTGTTTCACTTGGGATAAAAAACTCCCAATCGAAATTCGAGCATCACATTTTATTCGGACAGGAGAACTATTATCGGAACAAAATTCATAATCTAATTCAATATCGAATCATGAGCAAAGCCAGAATCCTCATCGTTGAAGATGAAACCATCGTGGCGATGGATCTGGAAAGCAGTTTGACTGCGCTCGGGTGAGTTATATTTAACATAAATACCTTTACTGTTCCAGATGACGAATAACGCAAATCAATCCAATTCAAACATAACCGCGACAGAGGAACTCCCAGAAAAAAAGACTAAACAAAGCAGCTCATTTGAGATCAATCCCGAAACGATCAAACAAATCAAAGAAGCTCTTTCAACTCCGATACCTGGGAAAGACGAATTCTGGCTTATAGAGGGAATCGTGACACTTGATAAGGCTGAAAAAAGGATTCTGGGAATATTTAAAAAGAAATCCCTCAGCCCTGAAGAATTAAAAGACTTGCGAAAATCCTCTATCCAGTCACCCGGAAACACCCGAATAAAAATTCAGAAATTAAAGAAACAATACCCAAACAACGCGATGCTTTACATGCTTTCCGCTATCTGTACCCACGGAATGCTGATGAATTCAAGTAACGAGAGAGAAATGTTGCGAGCTATGTCGGCAAAAGACGGTTGGCATCTTCTTTGCTGACGTTGAAAAAAATATCCGATATTTGAGAAAGCAGATCCGGCTTTCGGATAACAGCCTTCAAGCTGCTTGAAATTCTATTTTCGTTCGTTTGTGTCCTTCTCA
>JAHJRI010000383.1 GCA_018830885.1 bacterium
CCGCAAAAAGGACATGATCAACCGCGGTGGAGAAAATATCTACCCGCGGGAGATCGAGATCGTGCTCGAAGTCCATCCCGACATAACCGCCGTGGCTGTGTTCGGAGTGCCTGACGAAGCACTGGGGGAAAGGGTGAAAGCGGTGATTGAAACAACCCGTCCGGATATCCTCTCGGAAAACGATATTAAGACCTATCTCCAGGATAAACTGGCCCGTTACAAAATACCCGAAATCGTGGTCTTTATGGAACAGATCCCCAGAAACCCGACGGGGAAAATCCTGAAAACAGCACTCCGTTAGGGAAGTCCTGGCCGCCACCGAACCGGGAATCAGCCGACCAAAAGAAAGGGGGGATCCCCTCTCCCCCCGGCGGGTTCAAAGATCGACGATCAGGGTTTGAAAAAACTGCACCGACCGTTCGATGTTCTCCAGGGAGATCCGCTCGTTGACATTGTGAATCCGGTCCAGGTCGCTCTGCTCGATGAGCATGGGTGAAAACCGGTAGATATTCCGGCAGACGGGTTCATAGCGGCGGGCGTCTGTTCCGCCCATCACCAGGTAGGGGGTGACCAGGACACCGGGGAAGATCCGGTGGATGGTGTTTTCCACCCGGCTGAATCCGTCGCTGTCCGAGGGTGAGACCAGGGACGGATCATCTGCCATCAGGGGTTCGATTACCATGGTCGGCAATCCGGCTATTTTTTTGATGTGGGCGAGCACATCCGCTATTGTCTCCCCCGGCAGGAGACGGAAATTGACAATGGCTGAAGCCCGGGGCGGCAGGACATTGTGGGCCATGCTGCCCTCAATCATGGTGGCGGCGGTCGTGGTCCGCAGCATGGCATTGCCCACGTTGCTCCTGGCCATCAGCCGTTTGAACAGTGGACCGAACAACCAGAGGTTGGCTGTCAGCAGCCGCAGATAAAACGGCAGTTCCGAGCCCAGACGTTCAAACTGCTCCCTGACGGGGGCGCAGATACGGGTCTCGAACTGCTGTTTTTCAAGATCGGCAATGACCTTTGCCAGGACACCGACAGCGGTGTGCCGGGGCGGCATGGAGGCGTGTCCACCGGTACCTTCCACGGTGAGGCGAATACTGGTGATCCCCTTCTCGGCAATTCCCACCATGGCCATCGGTTTATTCAGAAAGGCAAACCCACCGTGGGTCACGCAACCGCCTTCGTCCAGTACAAAATCAAACGTCATACCCCGCTCTGCAAACAGCCGGGCCATGGATGAAGCGCCCAGTTCCCCGCGGGTCTCTTCGTCGTGGCCGAAGGCCAGGTAGATGTCCCGCTGCGGGGTAAACCCGTCTGCCAGAAGCGCTTCAATCGCCTCCAGGATGCTGATCAGGTGCAGTTTCATATCCATGGTGCCCCGACCCCAGACAAATCCGTCGGCAATGACCCCGCTGAAAGGCGGGTGTTCCCATTGATCTGCGGTGCTCTTCTCCACCGGCACCACATCGCTGTGAGCGATCAGCAGCACCGGTTTCAGATCCGGGGCCTGCCCCTTCCACCGGTAAATCAGGCTGTATTCATTGACGGTCTCCCGTTCAAGGTGCCGGTGAACGTTGGGATAGCTCTCCACCAGCAGGTCCACAAATTCCTGGTAGGGTGTCCAGTTCACCCTGGAGAGGTCCGTATTGGAGATCGTCTGCTTCTGAACCACCCGGGACAGGTGGTCGGCCACCCGGGTGACATCAATATCGGGATGGACCGGGTGAGTCGACGCAGGCAGTTGCGGCTTCTTCACCATGGCCGCCCTGAAACAGAGTATCGCCACCAGTCCCAGCAGCACGATAATAATAATCGGTATTCCCATGAGAAAATCCTGTAAGTGAATGTGTCTGTTTTCAGAAAATGCCGGTTGGGTCAATCCCCGGCCCTGTCAATGGCTGAAGCGAACAGACAGGACCGCTTCAAACCCGGGCTCCGGATCGAAATCACACCCTACACTGGTGTGGATATCCCTGTCCACGTTGACCTGCACAGCCGACAGGCACTCCGGTTCTGCCCCGCAGCGACGGGGTTTTCCGGCTTTCGGTTTGCAGGCGGAGAAAAGGCAACAAACCGGGCTTGACACCCAGGGGACGATTTCCTACTATCGTCTCACTGTCAATCATCAACCCCATCCGAAGGATATGCATGAGAGAATTCCTGCTGAAACTGGCTGCGGCCAGAGGTGAGATCAAAGCCGACATCCTCATCAAGAATGCCCGGGTCATCAACGTCCTCTCCGGTGAAATCCATCCGGAAAGCGTGGCCATCTATGACGGTCGCTTTATCGGCTTCGGGGACTACGAGGCTGAGACGGTGGTCGATGCGGACGGCCTGTATATGGCCCCTGGATTTATTGACGGGCATATCCATTTTGAAAGCACGATGCTGACCCTGCCGGAGTTTGCCCGGGCGGTGGTGCAGCGCGGGGCGACCGCAGTGGTGATCGACCCCCATGAAATCGCCAATGTGCTGGGGCTGGACGGTATCCGCTATGTACTGCACAGCATCGGCCAGCTCCCCCTGGATGTTTTCGTGATGCTGCCTTCGTCCGTGCCAGCGTCCCATCTTGAGACATCGGGGTCATCTATCACCCACAGGGAGCTGAACTACCTGATCGAGGAGGAACGGGTCGCCGGCATCGGGGAAATGATGAATTTTCCTGCCGTTATCAATGGCGATGAGGAGACCCATCTGCGTATTGCCGCCGCGAAATGGAAAAAAGTGGATGGCCACGCCCCCGGGATTACGGGAAAACAGCTGAACGCCTACATTTTCTCACGCATTGAAAGCGACCATGAATCAACGACGGCAGCAGAAGCCCTGGAAAAACTGCGCAAGGGGATGCATATCCTCATCCGGGAGGGGACGTCCGAGCGGAACCTGGAAGCACTGATCGGGATCGTCACCCGGGAAAACGCCTGGCATTTTTCCTTTGCCACCGATGACAAACACCCGGATGATCTGCTGGAGGAGGGTCACCTGGATCATTCGGTGCGGAAAGCCATTTCACTCGGATTGGACCCGATCCTTGCCTACCAGATCGCCACCATCAATACCGCCAACCATTTTAATTTAAAAAACGTAGGCGCCATCAAGCCCCGATACTGGGCGGATTTTATCCTGCTTTCCGACTATCAACAGGTCCGGATTGAAAAGGTGTACAAGAAAGGCGTGCCTGTTTTTGAAAACGGCACCCTCATGGATTTCCCGAAAACCACGCCTCCCTCGGTCAGAAGTGCCATGGATCCTGAGGAGCTTACTCAGGATCAGCTGCAGGTGCCGGTGGCGGGAAAAACCATCCGGATTATCGATATCCTGCCCGATCAGATCGTGACCGGCGAATATATTACCGAACCCCTGATCAGAGACGGTCTGGTGGTATCCGATCCGGCACGCGACATCCTCAAAATCGTTGTGATTGAGCGGCACAAGGCCACGGGTCAGATCGGCAAGGGCTTTGTTCGCGGGTTCGGGCTGAAACGGGGCGCCATCGGCTCGACGGTGGCCCACGATGCACACAACATCATCATTGTCGGTACCAGTGATGCAGATATCTATGCGGCTTTCAGACGCCTGATGAAAATCAGGGGGGGGCTCGTTGTCATCGACGATAGCCGGGTCGTTGCCGAATTGCCCTTGCCGGTGGCCGGTCTGCTTTCCACCAAATCCTTCGAGGAAACCGCCGCGGATCTGAAAACGCTGAAGCAGCAGGTCCAGACACTGGAGGGGACCCATCCCGCACCGTTTATGATTCTGTCCTTCCTGAGCCTCTCCCCGATTCCAAAACTCAAAATCACCGACCTGGGTCTGATCGATGTGGAGAACTTCAGGGTCACGTCGCTGTTTGTGGACTAGCTGTTTTCAGTGTCATTACACCAACCACCATGCCCCGGGTGGGGCACGACGAAACATGAGAATGATATCGCGGTGTTGACCCGCGACTGATATGACCCCCTTTCAGTCGGGAGACTTATTTCAAGATGATCTAAGGCTCAATGCGCTGAAACCCCAACTCGCTTCGCTCAGACAGGCGGGGTTTCAACCGCTTATTTTCGCCAAGATCATCTAGAAACGCGTCTAATCAACTGAAACGGCTTCACACCAGTCGCATCCGGGTTGCTATTCATACAAACCATCATTCCCGTGGAGCGGGCACAATGAAGGTTGGGAAAGCGGCAGCCGCTGACCCATTGCAATCTGCAACAGTAAATCCCTCTCTTTGCAGTCTGGAAAAAAAGCTGACAGTTCCAAGCCAGGGACTTCTTTTTTATTTTTCAGAGTTCTAATTTAAATCATTATTTCAGTGATATATACATAAAAAAGGAGCAGCGTCGCATTGGCATAAGCATTGCTGAACCTATGTCGTCCAAAATCTCTGTAACCGCTGGGAGGATGAAACGCTTTTCTGACCGATTCGATCTGATCAGAGCTCCTTTTTCCCCGAATTGGCAATGCCTGCCGGATGGATGGAAAGGTCGCATGAATCGTTCTGAAAAGACGACTGGATACGATCCCTTTGCAGCCACCACAACGGTGCCTGGTAACAGATAATAATTGAGATTGATATTACGTCTGGTTTCATTCAATGGCTGATCAAAAAATGAGTTTGCATCGTTGATCCGTAACCCAGTCTAACAGGTTGTCGGATTCCGGCTTTAACCGGAATGACGAATGCTCCTCCAGCTTGCTGCGAGGTCGTTTATTTGAACCATCTGTTGAATAAAAATGGTTTACCTGTCGATACATTCATCTTCTGATTTCAGCAGGGCAATCCAGACAGCGGAGTGCCAGAACAGGAGTAAGACCTTTCAACCAAAGGAGAATCCATAAATGACCGAAAAGATCAAAGTGATGATGGTGGACGACGAAGATACATTTCGCGAAACCACATCGAAATTGTTAAATAAAAAAGGATTTGAGACCACCATCGCAGCCAGTGGTGAAGAAGCCATCGGCCTGATCAAAAAGAAACCCCAGGATGTGGTGGTCCTGGATGTTAAGATGAAAGGCATGGATGGTCACGCCGCCCTGGCCGAGATCAAGAAA
>JAHJRI010000384.1 GCA_018830885.1 bacterium
ATTCAGTTCAATTTTCGCTCAGCCCGAAGGTATTGTGTTTCAAGAACCTTGGAAGCCATGGATGGCTTCCAGGAGCTCCAGGAGGATTCATGCGTTTCTTGAAACACAATACCTTTGGGGCGTATACAGGTGAATAGTTACCAAAAAGTAAATATAAGGGTTGCCCGGTTCCGACGATGCGTATCGTCAATAAAGTGGCACTGACATCCGCTTGACGCTGATATCCATGCGGATCAGCGTCACCGGCTCGCCAAATTGGGTATAGATGGCCACATCGGCTGCATCCCGGCCATAGGCGACCGCCACACGCCCCCCTTGAAGGTTATTTTGTGTTGGATCGAATGTATACCATCGCCCTCCCACGAAGGCTTCAAACCAGGCGTGAAGATCCATCGGTTCAAGTGTTTCAAGATAGCCTACAACCATACGGGCGGGAATTGAAAGCGCTCGGCAACAGGCAATCCCTAAATGGGCCATATCTCTGCAGACAACCTGCGAACTCTCATTGACTTCGCAGGCGCTCTTGCACTGCTGGCCGGACCCAGGTATGTATTGCAGTGTCTGGGAAATGTAGTCGACGATCGCGGTACACTGGTCGTATCCTGGTACCCGTCCTCTGACAATCGCTGCCGCCATCTGAGTGAACCGATCGGATTCGCAAAACCGACTGGCCAGCAGAAAGGGTAGCGTCTCCTCAGGTAAATGCTGCACTTCAACAAAGGGTGATCCGGGAGCCGTGTCGGAAGCATCCGCGCATTCGATATCGACTGATGCGTTAATCGAGAATGGTCCGGCTGGCGCCACCAGGCGCTGGCACAGGTTACCAAACGGATCAGTGAATTCGACCGCCCTTACGCTGGGCGACATGACATACTGCTCGCGACCGATCCACTGTTGCCGCCCGCTCCGGTGGCGGAGCATGAGTAAAAATGGCGTGGCAACCGGGATATTGAATTCAAGTGAACAAGAAGCATGCAGCCACATGGACGTTCCTCAGTGAGTGTATGGTGATGATACTTATAATCGATAGGGCACCCTGATTAAATGGAACTCAGTCAGCATCAACCCTTTGGTGCGGTAAGTTCGATCATTTTAATGAATCAATGTGCCCAATATCTGGCGCCGAACACCGGGCTAAGTCGCCACATCCGACGTTTCTGTGGTTGTGGTCGGTCTTCAGCCACTCGTGACCGCCCGGCCACCCGATTCGTTTTCGTTAATCAAGGATTCCAGCAAAACAGCTGCGTTTTTAACAAATTGTGGGCAAACTGTTTTAAACAAGTTTTTGTCTTTAGCTATTTGGGCCCCTTCTGCCGTACTGATATCAACTGCCAATAAATCCCTGCATTCCGTTGAACCATGAATTTCTATAAATTTTTTTTGAAATTCACTGGCCGCTTTATAAATATTTTTTCGGTCTTCAGGTTTTTCAGAATGGGGACCACTGAAATTGAGACCGAGAATGATGAGTGCTCCAGTGACTGCGCCACAGGTTTTACCCAATCGCATGCCCCCTGCAAATCCCGCAGAGAGGTTCAAGGCAGTTTTGAGATCCAGGTTGAATGGTTCACAATACTCTGAAACAATTGCTTGTGAGCATGTATAACCCTCAAGAAATTTACTTTCTGCATTCTGTGTCCTATCCATTGTATGGTCCTGTATTTATGCTGTTGTGTACACCCGCTACCCGATTACACCTGAATTAGCTAATGACTTAGTTTTGAGCTTGCAATCCGATTTAAACTGATTCCTGCTTCTGCCGCCTTGATAGCAAGTTCACGATGCACTTCAGGGGGGACACGGACCATGAATTTTCCACTATAGTGTTTAACCGCAATAGGTTCGGGAATGACCTCTTTGTTTGCACGCATGTCATTCACTACATCCGCAACCCCATTGCGAATTCCTTTTAAAGCAGATTCGGGAGTTGTTGCCAACCAGCTTAAACTTGGAAATTCCGCACATAAACCAACATACGCGGTATCATTCTCTGACCAGGTTACTCGATATGTATAATGATCATTCTTAAGTGCCATGTTCTACCTCCAATCTTCCAATTGCGTTTAATACTTGATTGACTTGGTATGCCTTTGCTTTATCTTTATGATTTTGAATATTGACACGAGGGTCACTTTGCCAAGGAGTTTTGTATATTTTGTGGCTTGTTCCTGACTGACGAGGCTTCCCAAAATAGAATTCGCAAACTGAGCAAAGCTCAACAAACTTAACGTCTTTAGGATTGTTTCTAAACTGCTTTAGCTTTTCATTTACGTTCTTCATGGATTAAATAATATCACTACTGATACTAATGTCAAGAATGGAGATTAGAAGGGGTGCACCCAATAGAAGCGTAACGAGCCAGATTTGCCGAGGCTAATGAGTTTCAGCGGGGCGCGAAGCGGCTGGGCTGGAAACAAAAGTCAGACGCTATTTCAAGCTTAAGTTCCAAGAATTATGTGGCTTTCATCTAGTGACATCAAGTGACATCAAGTGATCAAACAATGCTTTCTCCCACCATTCCGGAGATTGCGCCACAGAGCTTGTTAACTATTTACAAGGGAATTAAAATAAGCCGGAATCTCTGTCTCAAAGATCATTTTTTCTTTTGTATCGGGATGTACAATGGTTAAGGAGGCCGCATGAAGTGTAAGTCTCTTAATACCTTTGTCCTTTTGCCCATACGTTTTATCTCCAGCTACAGGAAAACCTTTTTCCGAAAAATGAACCCGGATTTGATTTTTCCTACCTGTAAGCAGATCTATTTCAAGGAGACTGAACTTTTTTGATTCTCTCAGAACTTTAAACCCGGTTTGAGCGAGTTTACCTTTTTCAGGATCAGTAACAGAATACATTTTGTGAGCACGGTTTTCTACAAGATATGAAGTAATTATATCCTCCTTCTTCGATAAAGTGCCATGAACTACGGCATAGTACTTTTTTTTAAATCCATGCCACTCGTCCTGAAGGAAACGCTTTGCATTTTCATTTTTTGCAAAAACGATAATACCGGAAGTATCTTTATCCAAGCGGTGCACGATAAATACCCGATTTCTTGATTTCGGATTCCCTTTTCTTACGTATGTAGTTAATAGATAGTAAGCTGTATTTTCCCTGACTTTCTCAGTACTCACTGTTAAAAGACCACTCACTTTATCCACAACCAGAATATCATGATCTTCATAGAGAATGGAAAGTCCCTTGGGCTGATATCTTTTTGGGGGGCTTTTAAAGTTTTTCTGACTTTTCTGCATAATATTTATTTAAGAATGATAACCTGAATTCCCGGATTATTGTAACGAGGCAGGCGGCTGACCGGTACCCGCATCCGGTCAACCCCTGCAGTGACAGTACAGGCATTCAGCCTGGTTGACCGGGATGCCGCCAATTGAATCGGTCGCTCCTGAAAAATCATATGGACACCAACGACTTCCACCCATCGGGCTTGTTCAACGTCAGGATAGATTGCGGTTTGCGCCGCTCACACAATCTATCCTTATTTGTCTGTTAGGGGGATTGTGCTTTCAGTTATGACTATATCTCTTTGTGGGCAAACTGCATTTAAAAGTTCATTGAGTTTCTCGACGCTCGGAACAGAATATCCCTGTTCATAACGGGCATATGTGTTGCGTGATTTCATGCCTAATCGACTTGCAACCTGCGCTAGTGAAAGACCACTTAATTCACGTTTCCTTTGCAATAGGAGACTTACCATATGCTTTGCCTCTAAAGAACCAACTTCAAATTTATCTTTTTTTCCACTATAGACTTCAACTTTAAATCCATCTTTGTTAACCAGCGATTCCAGCATATCAGCAACCATTTTATATGCTTCTTTCTTTGTTCTTCCTTGAGTCATTAAATCAAGGATCGGAATTTCAGCGAGCCAGAATTTACCGTCTTTAAATATTGTGCCTGAAAATCTCATGATTGGACTCCTCTCTTTGCTTTACGTAATATTGAACGAGCTAACTTCTCATTAATTTCGTTGTGCCGAGGAATTGGTTCTTGCTTATCTCCATCGGTCCAAATATCGTGGTTTCCTCCATGCCTCAGAAACCACCAACCAAGCTTTTCTAACTCATTCTCAAGTTTATTCCGTTGTAACTATTCAGCTTATGTTCAGCCATCAGAGCGGGGACCAGTATGTGATTGAACGGATTGGGAGTGGTTAAGCATCGCCATGATGGCGATGTCAGCGACCGCCCTCGGAAGACGGCCATGGACGGCCGTCGAGAATGA
>JAHJRI010000385.1 GCA_018830885.1 bacterium
CAAATATGTGTGGGTACTTTGTAAGCGGAAAGAGGTTGTTTGTTCAGAAAACCTTGGAAGCCAGGGATGGATTCCAAGAGCGCCAAGGATGGATGCATGCGTTTTTCTGAATAAATAACCTCTTGAAGCGGTTATGATCACAACCCCACATGTTTTTGGTGCACCCCCTTCAACCGGGATGTATACAATAAAATGTTTTCCCAGTACGGTGGTCTTTTCAGGTGAAACAAAAAGGCGTTTCAAACCATCATTGGATGGAGAATCGAACGGCCGGACGGTCAAACAAGAGGGGCATGGATCACCTTTTTTTCCCGGACTGCCGGGAAACCGGTTTCTGGATGTCGAGCTTTTTCATCCTGAAATGGAGCGTCGACGGATGGATTTCCAGCAGCTCAGCGGCTCCGCCGGGTCCCCTGATTTTCCAGCCGGTCTGGTCCAGGGCCCAGAGAATATGCCGCTTTTCAACCTCCCGCAGACTGGCTTTTTTGCCGAAAATCTCCTCATGGTCCTGTTTGGCATGGAGTTCCGGTGTTCTGAAGACGGGACCGGAATTAAGGATGATCCCCCTTTCAATCACATTTTCCAGTTCACGCACGTTGCCGGGCCAGTCGTACCGGCTCAGTTGCTGCAGCTCATCTTCGGGAATACGATTGAAATGTTTCCGCATTTTGATCGAATACAGTTTCAGAAAATGGTAAGCCAGCAGCTTGATGTCCTCCCGTCGTTCCGTCAAGGGGGGGACCTGAATGGGAAAGACATTGAGGCGGTAGTAAAGATCGGCCCGGAACCGGTTGGCCTTGACCTCCTCCTCCAGATTCTTATTGGTGGCCGCAATCAGCCGGAAATCAGACTGCAGGGTTTCGCTGCCACCGACCCGTTCGAACTCTTTGGTCTGTAAAACCCGGAGCAGCCGGACCTGCACATCGTGGGGGATATCGCCGATTTCGTCCAGAAACAGGGTGCCCCCGTCCGCCAGTTCGAAGCGGCCGATTCTGCGGGCAGTCGCGCCAGTAAACGACCCCTTTTCGTGACCAAACAGCTCGCTGGTGATCAGGTTTTCCGGCAAGGCACTGCAATGGACACGAATAAACGGCTTGTCCCTGCGCTGGCTCTGGTTATGTATCCCCCGGGCGACAAGCTCCTTGCCGACACCGGTTTTTCCCAGAATCAACGCCGTGGCATCGGTTTGGGCAACTTTTTCAATCTGCGCCATCACTTGTCGAATCGCCGGACTCTCCCCGATAATGTCGTTTGCCTGAATACTCTGGGTATGCTCCTCCCTGTAATACGCTTTTTCCTGGGAGAGATGCTGGTTCAGGCGGTTGATTTCGTGGTAAGCGCTGGCATTGTCCAGAGCGAAAGCCGCCTGGGCCGCAAAAAACGACAGGAGCTTCAGGTCGGACACCTTGAAGGCACTGCTCAGCAGTCGGTTGTCATGATAGAGCACCCCCACCACCTTGCGTCGCAGCACCATCGGGACACAGATTCGGGAACGGATATTGTCATTGGAAAAAAAGGCGGCGGTCTTATCTGCTTCCGCTCCGATGATCAGGCCTTTACCGGTCTGGGCCACTTTTTCCAGCATGCGCAGCGAGGACGAAAAATCCGGATGATTGATCTGACTCGACGTCAGATTCTTGGAAGCCCGCAGCCTGAACCTGGGGGCCCCGTCATGCTCCTCCAGGAGGAACATGGCCGCCCGTTCGGCACCGGTCATCCGATTCACCGCTGTCAGTACCTGTTTGACCAGGGTCGGGTCATGGACAATATCCGCAATCTTTTGACCCAGCTGCAGTATCTCTTCCAGGAGTTGCTCATTGATGGGTGGGATCTCGATGATACTGCGCAGATCATCGGGCAGGATTTTGTCGCTGTAGGGGGAGAGGATTTTCGAGGCCTCGGCGGCCAGTTCCAGGGCTGCCGGTCCGTTTTTCAACAGAAGCTGGCAGCGGGCCAGTTCCATATAGGTCTCAGCCAGCTCGAACTGATGTCCCGATTCCTGCAGGCACTCTTTTGATTTGTTCAGACTGGCGATCACCGTTTGGGTGGGACTCCCCTCGCTTTTCTCCAACAACGCCTGATAGCGGTATGCGACCCCTTTCATGAAAACGTTCTGTATGCCGATTGTCCGTTTGACCTCCTGCCGCAGCGAATAACCCTTGATGACGGGGAGTCTCCCCTGTTCGATTTCCCAGAGGAGGGAAAACAGGTATGGATACAGGTTGACATTGACATGGATCTCACTTCTTTTTTTCAAAAATTCGCGGAACAGCCGGATACAGCGTTTCGGGTCGCCCTTCAGAAAATAGGAGTAGGCGGACACCAGACGGCCGGTGATCAGAACCCAGTTGTTGTTCTCCTGGGTGGCTTCCCTGGAGGCGATTTGAATATAGGCCAGGGCATCATCCGGTTTCTGGATATCCAGCATGATGATCCCCATGTTGCCGGCAGTATAGGCGGCCAGATTCATATCCCCGCGCTCCAGGCAGAGTGTGCGGATGGCATCGATCATCCCCAGGCCCTGGGTGACCTGCCCAATCTGCGCATAGCAATATCCGAGGGTGATTGCAGCCAGCAGCGGAAAGCGGCCATGGGGAAATTTTTCGACATCATTGACGGAGTTTTCATAACTCTGGACCGCCTCCTTGAACCGACCCTGCCAGTACAAAAAAAAGGTCCCGAATGTCGTGGCGGATCGTCGCAGCTTCGGATCGTCCAGTTCCCGCGCCATGGACCAGCCCCGGTTAAAATGGGTCATTGCATTGGCGTAACCCGCCCTGAGCCACTCGTTCTTGGCAATATGCATCTCCAGCAGGGCCTCGGCGGAGCTGTTCCCCAGCTTGACCGCCCTTGTCATGGCGTCTTCGAGGGTCGCAATAACCTGGCGCGTATTCTGCCGACCTGTGGATATCTTGGAATAACGGATGGCGGTTTCGGTAAACAGGGTGTCCGCCTCATTGCCAGACAGCATGCCCAGGTCTTCCAGCACCTTGGTGTAGCAGCGAAACGCTTTTTCAGTATTAAAGGAGGCCAGATACCGATTACCGGCCTGTGACAGGTACCGGCATCTTTCCAGATCATTGGTCGTATGCAGAAGATGCTGGGAGATGGCAAGGGCTTTTTCACTGTCTTCCGGCAGGTCTCTGATCAGGATATCGGCGATACGGTGATGGATATCCCGTGAGGTGTCGTCGTCCAGCTGCTGAAGGGGATCTGTATTGCCGGACGTGTGTTTGAAGCCGTAAATACCGGCACCCCGATGGATCATTTTTTTACTGAGAACCGCCTCCTCAAAGACAGCAATAACTTTTGAGACTTTGCAATTGGCCAATTCCACAATCCAGTCAATTGAAAAATCCCCTGAAAAAAGCGCTGCCAGAGCCAGGATCCGTGCCCGGCCATCTGATTCTCGGGTATCAGCCACCGTTGTTCTGTTTCCTTTTGTCATCGATCACTCAGGTGCTTCCATTCATTGTGTCAGCCTGACGAACACGATCCCCGCTTCCTGGAATGCGCGGGTTGATGTTCCGTTTTGGCTAATCACTAACATAGCGCGTAGATAAAAGCAATTTTCGCCATGATGATCTAAGGCTCATTCCGCTGAAACACCAGTCGCTTTCGTGTTGTTGTGCTCATGCAAACCACCATGCCCCGCAGCGGGATACAACGAAGGATGAGAAAGCGTCGGCGATTCTGGCTGGAAAACAGGGGACGAATGATCATGCCTCGGGGTCGCGGCACAACGAGGGATGCAAAGGATCCATCCGAGGCGGCAGGGGAGGCCGGGGAAACAGGAGACCCCCGGCAGGCTGGGGTCCCCCGTAAATCGACATGTAGTATAGATTGGAAGTATCTATTCAGTTTGATTTCCGCTCAGCCCCGAAGGGTTTGTGTTTCAAGAACCTTGGAAGCCATGGATGGCTTCCAGGAGCTCCAGGAGGATTCATGGGTTTCTTGAAACACAAACCCTTTGGGGCGTATATCAGGTGAATAGTTACGATTGGAAGCAGTCAGGAGATCTGTCTGTCTTTACCCGTCCAGAATGTTGCGCGAATGGTTTTTTTATCCACCTTGCCCAGGTTGGTCAGGGGAATGGCGTCCCAGAATTCGATGGTTTTGGGAGCCATCAGGCTTCCTTTTCTCTCCTTGACGAAGTTGATCAGCTCCTCTGCGGTCACATGGCTTTCTTCCCTCAGGACCACAATCGCCTTGACCTCCTCCCCCCATTTGGCATGGGGGATACCAATGACCGAGGCTCCTTTCACCGCCGGGTGTTCAAAAAGAACATCCTCGATCTCCCGGGGATAGATGTTAAAGCCGCCACTGATGATCATATCCTTCTTGCGGTCGACGATATAGATAAATCCCTGTTCATCTTTTTTCGCAATATCCCCGGTATGGAGCCAGCCATCCCGGATGGTATCAGCCGTCGCTTCAGGGTTTTTGTAGTAGCCGCTCATCATATTGGCACAGCGGACCACAATCTCGCCGGGCTCGCCGGGTTGCGCTTCCTGGCCGTCCTCCCCGATCAGCCGGACTTCGCAGTGATAGGTCGGGCGACCCGCAGACGCAAACACTTGCCGCTCCCGCACCGGATCCGCAATCACATGGTCCTCCCGGGGCAGGACGCTGAAGGCCATGGGCGCTTCCGTCTGGCCAAAGAGCTGCGTGAACACAGGCCCGAAGGTGGTGATCGCCTGCTTGAGCCTTTCCGGGGCGATGGCTGAAGCGCCGTAGATGATATTGGTCAGGCTGCTGAGGTCATATTGTTGCAGTTCCGGATAGTCCAGCAGGACATAGATCATGGTCGGCACAAGAAAGGTCATGGTGATTTTCTGCTTCTCCACCGTTTCCAGAAAGGCTTTGGGGTCAAAATGATCCATGATCACGCAGCGGCCGTTTCTGAGCAGCACCGGCAGCAGCAGACACCCACCCGCATGGGTCAGCGGCGTCAGATAGGCGAAGACCGCCTTGCGGCCGAAATCAAACTCCAGCATTTCGATCAGGATGGTATACACCCAGGAGCGATGGGAAAGCATCACCCCTTTTGGTTTTCCGGTGGTGCCGCCGGTGAAATAGATCCCCGCCAGATCTTCCGGATCGATCTCCGTTTTGACTGCCGTGGGTTCGTTGCGGTTCATCAATGTCTGCAGGTGCAGATGCCCCGCCATGACATTGGCGGGATCAGCGGCCACACAGATATAGTGTTCAACCGTCTCCAGCTTCGGGATCATGCCTTTGATCCGCTCTGCCATCTTTTCATGGTAAATCAGGGTGGTACATGCCACCAGGTTCAACATGTAGATATGATCATCCGGATTCAGCAGCACCGCCAGCGGCACCCGTATGGCACCCGCCTTCGCCACGGCATGCTCGCAGAATATGTACTCCGGACAGTTGGCCATCAGAAATCCGACCCGGTCCCCTTTTTTCAGGCCCACACCGGTCAACGCCGTCAGCAGACAGTCGGCGTGATAACCCATCTCCCGATAGGTATAGGATTGATCCTGGCAGGTGAGTGCCGTGTCATCACCATAATACTCAACACAGCGATCATACAGGTCGCCGACGGTCAAGGTTATCATGCTTCCTCCAATGAGTTGCGGGTTTTCGGTTAGACGCGCATGTGAAACATCATTTTGTAGTCCAGATCCATCACCACCTCATCCCGCTGATTTTTGACGGTATATGTCCAGGTTTGAATCCCCTGCCCGGGATTTCTGGTTTCCCGCTGCTCCTTGATCGCCACCTCCACCCGGATGGTATCCCCGATCTTCACCGGCGCAACCATTTTCATATTGTCCACGCCCAGCCAGGCAATGGCCGAATCGCCGGCAAAGCCGGCTGATCCGACCAGTCCGACAGCCATCGCAAATATCAGCGGACCATGCACCAGTCTCTCCCCGAACTGGGATTTCGCCGCATACTCCCTGTCCATGTGCAGGGGATAAAAATCCATGGTCAGCCCCGCCCAGTTCACAATATGGGTCTCGGTCATCGTGATGGCGGCGGTATGATAAATTTCGCCGATCTTAAAATCGTTTCCATATTTTGTTGGCATCATTCCTCCTTTTTTAACCCACCGGCTTGAACATCGGCAGTGTGAATTCATCGTTCTTCTTCCGATACGTGACTTCCACGGCCTGCTCACAGTGAAGCGCGTCAATGTCACAGTCGACGATGTTGGTGAGCATCCTGACCCCCTCCTCCAGAATGACCACGGCCACCACATAGGGCATATCCTCCAGGAACGGGCTGGGGGCATTGCTTTCCACGACGGTGAACGCATAAATGGTCCCTTTACCCGACGCTTCCACCCATTTGATGTTGTCAGAAAAACAATGGGGACAGGCCATCCGGGGATAAAAAATGTGCTTCTTACAATCCGAGCAAAGCTGGATTAACAGTTTTTCTGCCCGGGTCCCATCCCAAAAGGGTCTGGCCCAATTGTTGACCAGGGGATCCGGTTTGGCTGGTATTTGCATCGTTGCTCCTTTGAATTTATGGAATTTCGTTACCGAGTATGGTGGCGTGGGCGTCAACGTATGTGCCGCCGGTTCCGGTTTCAGCTGCAAATCTGGCGCCTGGAACCTGGCGCTCACCTGCTGTCCCTCTGAGTTGACGGACCGATTCCACCAGGAGTGAATAGGATCCACCGGCGCCAATGTGTCCCTTGGACAGCATGCCTCCGTCCGTGGTGCAGGGAATCCTGCCACCGGGCCAGGTATCTCCGCGCAGGAAGATTTCACCGGCTTCCCCCCGTTGACAGAACCCCAGTTCTTCAAAGCCGATGATCTGGTAGATGGGATAGGAGTCATAGATCTCGGCCACGTCGATGTCTGCAGCGGTCAGACCCGCCTGTTCAAACGCCTGCCGACCCGCTTCCGCAAATCCGAACCGGGTCATGTCCGGCTCCTGGGAAAAGACAAAATGGGTGCTCGATCCTCCCTCTCCCAGGACATACACAGGCTTTTCCACCACGTCAGGGGCGCGTTCGGCTGAGGTCACAATCAAGGCCGCGCCGCCATCAAACAGCATATTGGACATCTTGGCCCGCAGAGGGGTGGACAGCATCTTCGAAGACATCACCTCCTCAATGGTCAACGGCTTTCTGAAGAAGGCATGGGGATTCATCACCGCCCATTTCCGGTTGGATACACAGACCGCCGCCATATGCTCATCCGTAGCCCCGGTTTCATACTGATAGCGCATGGTGGCCAGAGCCGTTAACGAGGAAAAGCTCTGTCCGAAGGGGATTTCCCACTCGGGCGACATGCCGGAAAAGGCAAACAGGTCGATGCCTGCCTGTCCAGACGGCATACCGGTTGCCAGTTTTTCGGCTTGAACCAGCAGCACATTTTTGGCGTCCCCCTGTTCAATCAGGGCGCAGGCCAACTTCAGAGAATTGGAACTGCTGGACCCGCCAGACCAGATATTGCAGTTGCTCCTGACATTCCTAAGCCCCAGTTCCTCCACCATCCGGCCGGTGGCCATTTCGTTGGTGAAAACGCCGCTGAACATCGCCGCCGTGGGCATAATGCAATCAATCTCATTTTTATCAATCCCTGCGTCCTCGATTGCCAGTTTCGCCGATTTCATGGCAAACTGGATCGCCTCTGTTTCAGGGAATCGGCC
>JAHJRI010000386.1 GCA_018830885.1 bacterium
CTCCAAGCAATTCAAACAGGTCCATCGCAGACACTCAGCAAGCGGGTTAACAAAATGACATTGGATGAAAACCTAATCATCATCATTGTCCGGTGAGGATGTTGCACTTCAGGACCAGTCAATCGATGTTTTGAGTGGAGTCAAGGGGATGGCGATTTAACACCCTGGAAACCCGGACGTTTTCCCGGAGCACCAGGGATGGTTTCAGTTCGGTGCTGCGAGCCTCGCACCTCATGTTTTAAATCGGTATCCCCTTGGCGGAACGGTTGCCAAATGGTCTTTAACGGACTGCAAAAACCTAACCGGACATTGCTGAATCATAATGGAGATTTTTGATATGAATGAAGTTTTATCCCCAATGCCAGGCAGAATTTTAAGAGTACTGGTCAATATCGGAGACACAATTGGTGAGGAAACCGTAGTGATGATTCATGAAGCAATGAAAATGGAGAACTCCATTTTCGCAGCTTGTGAAGGGGTGGTTACAAATATACTGGTCAAAGAAGGCGATCTGGTTGAACATGGCCAGAAACTGGTGGTGGTTGAGTAGATATCATCACGATGGATGAAGTTCAATTCTTTTAAAGCTGATGTCAAACCTGATATGTGATATTCTCGGGATTGATTACCCGATAATTCTGGGTGGTATGTCGCGCATTGGAACCGCGCCGCTGGCAGCTGCTGTCAGTAATGCTGGAGGACTGGGTCTGCTTGGGGCCGGTGGCTGGGCTGAAGATACGTTGATAGAGCAGATCAGAAAAACCCGGGAGCTGAGTGATGGCATCTTCGGGGTAAACTTTCCGGTAACAGCTGATCACGCCGGTTCTCTCGTAAATGCCATTATCACAGAAAACATTAAAGTCGTTGTGACTTCAGCGGGTGACCCCCGATTATATACCAGAATGCTGCAGGAACACGGCATATTTGTGATGCATGTCTCGGCAACAGTAGCAAACGCGGTCAAAGCGGATCAGGCAGGTGTTGACGCTGTTATTGCTGAGGGCTCAGAATCTGGCGGCAAAACCAGTCTGGAGGAAATTTCAACCATGGTTCTTGTTCCGCGGGTGGTTGACAGCGTAACATGTCCGGTCATTGCCGCAGGTGGGATTGGAGATGGTCGCGGCCTGCTGGCATCTCTGGCCTTGGGTGCAGCAGGGGTTCAAATGGGAACAGTCTTCCTGTCTGCTGCAGAGTGCGAAATTTCCTGGGCTTACAAACAGATGTTGATTGCCGCCAGTGAAAAAGAAACCCAGCTGTTCCGGACATCAAGAGGTGCCGGGAGAGCATTCAAAAAATCATTTGTAGAGGAGTTCAAAAAAAACAG
This sequence comes from bacterium, assembly GCA_018830885.1. Lineage (GTDB taxonomy): Bacteria > SAR324 > SAR324 > XYD2-FULL-50-16 > XYD2-FULL-50-16 > JAHJRI01. The sequence continues at coordinate 1,325 of JAHJRI010000386.1, forward strand.
GCCTGAACTCAAAGCGGATTTCGAAGCGGACAGGAATTTTGATGAACGGGGCACGGGTCAGATCACCGGCCTGATCCAGGAAATCCTGCCGGTCAAGGAAATCATTGCCCGAATGATCAGGCAAGCCAGCGATATCCTTCCGAGTATTCAGATAAAACGCGCTTGAATCCACCGACACTTCCACTGCTGCAAATCGTTTTTTCACATACGCATCTAATCTTCCCAAACTCTTACCACTGCCTGGTAGAGATCGAATTTCTTATCAGAACTCAATATTTGAAGATCTTCGGAAATGGCAGTCGCAATAATATAACGATCAAATGGGTCTTTATGATTCTCCTTAACATCAAGAGATTGATAAAAAAGAATGTGAGAATTTTGAACGGATATGGTTTCAATGCCGGCTTGTTGGGATTGGATGATTACATTTTGTAGTCCAATAGGGATATGTAGCTTACCAATATTAATCTTAACTGCCATTTCCCAAAAAGATATCTGGCTCACAAAAATCTGTGTATCTGGATCCTTGTATATTTCCAATGCTTTTTTGCCAATCTGGTCTCCATAACCGCACCCCAGATAAATAAGGACGTGCGTATCAAGAAGATATTTCATTGATACTCCGCCATTTCATCAATTGGATCATCAAAATGAGCCATGTCGATTTTACAGTTAAAAAACCCGATTGGTCTCGCTTGATGTTTTTGTATATCCACGGGTGCAAATTTAAAAACAGGTTTGCCATTTTTGGCGACTATGATCTCCTCACCTTCCTGAAATCGGGCTATCAGTTTGGAAAGATTTGTCTTGGCATCATGAATATTGACAATCATGGTTGAACTCCATTGATTAGCTTAGTCATATAAACTTAGCTAAGGATATCGCCAAGATCGGTTTTTGTCAAATACTGTTTTCTAATCATGAAGTCCAACCATCAGCCCGAAAAAGACCACTTTGTAATCTGGAAAAAATGTAACTATTCACCTGATATACGCCCCAAAGGTATTGTGTTTCAAGAAACGCATGAATCCTCCTGGAGCTCCTGGAAGCCATCCATGGCTTCCAAGGTTCTTGAAACACAATACCTTCGTGGCTGAGCGGAAATCAAACTGAATAGCTTTCCAACGGGCCTACAGCCCGCCTCAATTCTCAAGCAACAACCGAAAAATGACCGGTTGTTGCTTAAAAGATACGAAAAAATAACTGCTGGCAACCTCCAGGACTGATAAATCCATAGTTTCTCAGTCGCGAGAGAATGAATCGGCTTTTTAAGGCCGTGACGACGCTGCAGTAAGGCCCCAGCAGTCTGCTACGCCATGAATGGCTGCCGACTCTTCCAGGTCCGGATGCAATGCTGGAACTGGCAGGGTGCTATATGAATTTTATGAGATAGCAGAAAAGGAAATTCACCCGGTTTTCAAGGGATCATTCTGATTCAACAGGGCTCAGGTATTTGATCAATAGTGGGATGAGTTTGTTTTCATCAATGGGCTTGGTCAGATACGCATTCGCACCGGCTTTGAGTGCTTCCTGTTGCTGTTCCTTAAAGGCATCACCGGAGAAGACGATAATGGGGGTTTGATTCAGTGGCTCCGGTTGTTCTCGGATGCTTTGAATGGCATCCAGTCCGTTCATAACGGGCATATTCATATCCATCATTACCAGATGCGGTTGTATTTCACATACCTTCTCCAAGCCAAGCTGTCCGTTTTCAGCCACTTCTACCGCCAGGTTCATGTCCTCTAACAAGGCCACGATCATTAACAGGTTGGTGGGATCGTCTTCAATCACCAGGATGCGGTGATCCCTGCTGAATTTATTGCTGATATCCACAACGGGTTCCATGTCCTCGGGAAGCTTTTGAACCTCTTCCAGAGGAATTTTAACCGTAAAAATGGATTGCCTGCCAACTTCACTTTCAAGCTCAATGGTTCCTCCCAGAAGTTCTACGCGGTTTTTAACGATGGCCAGACCCAGGCCAGTGCCTCGGAGTAAATAGTTATTGTTGTCGTTGAGCTGCTCGAAGGGATTAAAAATGATCTCATGAAATTCCTTGGGGATTCCGATACCCTGGTCGATAATCTGGAAGATCAACATGGACTTCGTTCGGGAGACCTTGATGGTAATGGTTTTTCCTTTGGGGGTAAACTTGATGGCGTTGCCGGTCAGATTCATCAGAATCTGGTTGAGGCAGTTTTTATCCGAGTAGATCTGAATATCGGGGTCCAATTCGAATTCGCAAGCAAATTGGATCCCTTTTGACTCTGCCTGGCTGCTGTTAAATCTGCACATCGTATCCACGAGTTGCCTGAGATGGATAACCTCTTTGGTGATCTCAATCTTGCCGGCCTCGATTTTTGTTATATCCAGGACATTGTTAACCAGTTCAGACAGGTTGTGCCCGCTTTGGATGATGTTGTCCAGAAATTCTGAGAATTTGTCTGGTAATGAATGGTTCGTGGCCTTTTTTTTCAGGATCTGGCTGAAACCGATGATTGCATTCAGGGGGTTTCGAATATCATGGCTCATGTTGGCCAGGAACAGGGTTTTTGATCGGCTGGCCGATTCGGCGAGATCCCTGGCACGGATCAGTTCCCGGGTACGGCTCTCCACCTGTTTTTCCTGAAGGGCTCTGTCTCGCTGCAGTTTTGCCGTTAGAAGTTCCTGCTGGTTTTTGGCTTTTTCGGCTTTATCTTTATCGTAGACGATGGTTTTCTCGGTTCGCAGATACCGGGTCAGAATCGGTATGATCGTATCGATGGTGACAGGCTTGACCAGGTAATCACTGACACCCGCATCTCTGGCATTCGTTTTATGATTCTGTTGGGCCCCGGAGGACAAGGCGATAATTGGGGTGTCCTTCAGTTCGGGATTCTGTCGAATGAGACTGGTGGCTTCCACCCCGTTCATCACCGGCATAAAAACATCCATCAGAATCAGGTCGGGTTTCAGATTGCAGGCCATTTCAACACCCTCTTTCCCATCCCCGGCAAGATGGATATCGAGATTGAAATGGGAGAAAATGGTTGTAATCAGTTCCTGGGTAATCAGGTTGTCCTCGACTACCAGCACAATGTTATCCCGGGAAAAAGAGATTTTTTCATGGGCTTCCGGATGTCTGTCTTCTATCATGTCCGATTTGATATAGGGAATTTTAACCGTAAAGGTATTTCCTTTAGCGGTTCGGCTCTCATATGAAATGGTGCCATGAATTATCTCCACCATTTTTTTTGTAATGAGAAGACTCAACCTGTTTCCATAACCGTTTTTATCATTATTTTCAGAGGGATCATCAAACGGGTCGGCAAGCAGTGACTGGTTTTCAGATTGAAAGCCAATTCCTTCATCGGAGACCGTAAAGACCAGTCGGTCATCTTCCAGGGTTATCCCCAGACGTACTTTTTTCCCCTCGGGTGTTACATTGATGGCATTTTGCAGCAGGATGTTCAATACCTGTTCCAGTCTAGTGCGGTCGGAGCGGGCAAATTGTGGAATGTGAGGTTCTATTTTATAGCTGAAATCCAGGTTTTTTTGCAAAGCCTCAATTTTGTTGAGGTAAAAGATATTTTTCAGCGTTCTGCGTAAGTCGATGTCAGACTCGTTAACCGTCATTTCCCCTGCTTCTATCTGGGAAAGATCGAGGATACTGTTTATGATTTCTGAGAGATGGTGTCCGCTTTGTTCGATATTTTTCACCAGGTACTGCAAATCCTCCGCCAGGGTTGTTTTTCCCTCGGCGATATTCCGAAGCAGCACCTGCGAAAAACCGATGATACTGTTCAGTGGGGTTCGTATCTCCTGGGTAATATTGGCCAGGAAGTTTGACTTCGCCACCTGGGTCTTCACCATGGCCTTTTTGGTGGCATCCAGTTCCTGTACCGTACGGGTCAGCTTCTCTTCAGCGACCTTCCACTGATTGATTTCAACCAGTTGGATCGATATAGCAGAGATATTCCCCCCTTTCGAGAAAACCGGGTAAAATTCATTGCTGTACCAAACCGTACCCCTGGAAAAGGTCTGTTGGGCATGAAAATTTTGAGGTGTGCGGCTTTCCACTGCTTGCTGAAGATGTTTTTGGATTTTTTGGGTGTCTCCAGGCAGGAGATCATAAAGTGACAATCCAGGGCAGGATTCCAGCGGCAGATCAAAAACGGATGCCCAACTGGCGTTTGCCCGTTGTATCCTGCCGTCAATACTGATCATGGCGACAGGTATGCCGATATGATCGATGAAATGTTGAGAGGCATCCAGCTGTTGCTGCAGAGCGAGTATGGTTTCTTCTCTTTTGAGCAGCTCCGATTCAAGCTGTTCAAAACGTGTCAGTTTTTTTCCTTGTGACATCTCTTTGTATCGATTCTGTCCGGTTAAATAATGATAGCTTTTCCATATTTAAGGCGATCGTTCAGGCATGTATTTTTTATTCAATGTCATTAACTTAAGCGAATGGTTCCGCACCAACAGTTCCGATTTCCAAGAAACGCAGTCATCCTTCCTGGAGCTCCGGGAATCCATCCCTGGCTTCCAAGGTTCTTGAAAACCGGAACTGTTGGTGCTTAGCAAGAATAGGTCGTTTAAATTAACGGCATTGATTTTTTATTTATAATTTATTCCAGAAAAACAGAAAGGGATGCCGAAACCGGAAACGTGTTTCCAGGTAACAAACCATTATCCCCGGAAGCGATGGACCAATATTGGATAATGAACTCCAAGTATGAAAAATCGAATGTCGTCCAACGAAAGTGTCTTATTCTACCTGAAAGCATTCATTATTACGGATTGATTTGTCAAACATTTGTTGATTGGAGACGGACGGGCCTGAACAAGTGATAGGAAGTTCCTTATGTAGCGGAAACTAAACAACAACTGATCATCAGGAATTCGCCATCAAGCTCTATCTGCGATCTTTCATCTGTTTATCGATAATTAAATCTATTGGGTTACGCTGCTGCCAACATTTGTAAGGCATTGAATCCTCGTGGTACAGATTTCCTTTAATGAAGCCAGGTTACATTGTTGCTCCCTGGATTATTGATGACCTTCTGTAAATGAAGACACTTCAGTTATTGCAAAATCCCACCTTAAGACTCGTAATCACTTCAGCGGCTACACCCTACTAAAATAGAAAGCGGTTGACACTTGTTCCAGGTGATCTATACTGAAAGCAGACTGTTTTTTTTAAATTGCCTTGAATCAATACCTGACCTCCAAGTAAGCAAAAGATAGTGAACAAACTAAGTCGATTGTATCTTATTATCCGGAAACCATTATATTTTTTGATCGTAGTCAGTTCATCTGTTTCTTGTGCCATTGCACCAAACCAGATCGACGTCGTTCCAAATAGTATATTGGGAAACCAAGAGATAATTATCAATGAAGAAAGTGGTATTGCCACTTCGATTTTCTGCTCAGAATTGCAGAAAGCCAAAGTATATGAGACCTTATCATGCAAAAGCACGCAAAATAATAATGACAAGGATCTGACGTTAAAAATAGAGACCGTTGTCAAAAACTCATCGTCAGACTATTGGCGAAATTCCCGCTATTCTTTATATACACTGGGAACCCTTTTGCTGGTCACAACCAGTGCCGATATTGAATACCATTTTATGTTTGTAAACCAAAATAAGGTATTGAAAAGTTATAGGTTATCCAGCAGGGGCCGGATTGGCGTCTGGGCTATCCAGCCGGTTTTAATGGGTTTTATCGGCTTATCCCTGGGCACCGCAACGAATACGGACATGCTCCCCGAAAGCCTTCACAAAGAATGCAGCTCACTCAATAGGAGTGATCCTTTGCTGCAAAACAGAAAGTGCCAAGCCTACCAACGGTTTATTCAAGATAGCATGAGCTTTATTTGGAAAGATTTTCTGGAAATCCAGAGTCATTATTTCAAAATGGCAAGACAAGGGCACTTTGATATTACACAGCAGCAAAGCCAGAAATCAGATCCTGTCGATATCAATACATTAATATAGAACTTAAATTCTGCAAGTAACCATGATTGGACTGTTATTGAACTCATTCTCGACAGGCTTCCTGCCTGTCTCCGAGGGCGGTCGCCCAACTCACCCTCCTGGTGAGTTTTGACGGCTCCCAATCCGATCAATAACAGACCAACCATGACTTGCGTGAAGTGTATCTATTGAAACTTACTTGCAGAATCTAGGTAGAAAGCAAGCTGGTGAAAAGACGCTTCAATTTAGGTAGATTGTCGTTAAAATAAAAACAATTCCCATCATCATAAACATTTGGATTTCACCAAACTTAATAACAGTCCTGACGACTGTGCTAAAGCAAGGCAGAAACGATGCCATTATTTTTCGGAACTTCTGCATTGCCGCCCTTTTCATCTGATATCGATTATCTGCATACTGCTTCCAGGGTTTCCTTTTTTTTGCAGCGGGGCAGAACCCACCTCATTTCAATCAAAAACAGATAAAAGAACCTCCATCGGATATTATCAAGGGCAAGCAGTCAGTAACAACTTCGGTGATTTACTCACGGAACCATGGAAGCCAATCGATTCCTATGTAAAAGTTCTTTTTCTAGCTTATGAACTGGATGGAAGAATCAGAGGCTTAACATTTGATGTCGAGGGACAGATTGTCAAACATGAAGGTCTGCAGGATCATTGGGAAACGAATGTTTTATTGGTCGTCCGGGAGCACTTTTTGGAAGATTTTTTTCCAGCCAACGCAGCCTATGGGCAGGGATTATCATATGCCCTGGAAAAGCCTGAATTGGACCAGGATGCGGATGCGGATCCGACGCAGCTGTTACACTACTTTTTTATCGAGTTTTCTTTTGATCTGCCAAATGTTTCTTACCATCCACAATTGATTTTCCGCATTCACCATCGCTCAGGTGTATTTGGAATGTATTGTGGCAACAGATGCGGTTCGAATATCCCGGTTGTCGGGTTTCGTATCTCCATTTAATACTGCTTTAAAATTTTTCCTTCTGATTCCAAACCATCTCCATATCTCTTTTACCCGCCCGAGTTCATAAAAACAGACAGGCTCATGTTCTTTTTCAACTTCCGACGATTAAAAATGTCTGGTAAACACTTGACTCTATACTATCCAGCACCTATCATCTCACCTCATCCCGAACAACTTATCAGATAGCATTAGATCCATACGGAGATCGACGATGAACGGAAAAGATAGAATGCTGACAGCATTGTCGCTGGGCATACCTGATCGCGTGCCGCATTGGGAACTGGCCTATAATGAGTCATCCATTATTAACATTGCACGACATTTTACGGACGATGTCCCGGAAATCGATTTCATCCAGCGCATGAATCTGGAGGCCAAAATCAAGATGTTTGATACTGTTGTACTCGTCATCAAAGAACTGGATGTAGACGGTGTGACCCTCAGACCGTTTACACAATCCACATTCATTGATGAAGAGCGGTTTATCGACGACTGGGGCGTGACTTACCAGTTGGACAAGGCTGGCGAAGCCTTGGTAGTGGCCGGCCCCATTTCCAATGAGGATGACCTGAAAGGTTTTAAACCGCCCACCATTTCTGAATCGGATCTGCTGTCTGTCAGTTATGCCAATGAAAAGTTGAACGGAGAAAGAGCAATTGTCCTGAGCATGCAGTGTCCGTTTCGGCGAAGCTGGAACATGGTCGGAGGAATGACCCATCTTCTGATGCTGTATATGACAAACCCGGAATTCGTCCATAAACTTGCCCGTATCGCAACCGATTATACAAAAGAGGCCATCGCGCTGGGTCAAAAAATGGGTGCCCGGATCATCTCTCTTGATGGAGACCTGGCCCACAATACCAATACCATTATTTCACCCGCTCATTTTCGGACGTATCTTAAGCCTTATTATACCGAGATAGTCGATTTTGCCCATGGTCTGGACCTGCCGGTCTTGAAACATACGGATGGTGACCATTCCAAGATTACCGAGGATTTTATCGAGACCGGGCTGAATGGCATCCATCCGATTCAACCGCAATGTCTGGACATCGGAACCGTAAAGAAGGAGATTGGTCACCGGGTCTGTATTCTTGGTAATATCGATTGTATTGGAACCCTGGTGAGTGGCAGTATAGCGGATGTTGAAGAGGAGGTAAAAAGAACCATCGACATTGCCGCTCCGGGAGGGGGGTATATCCTGGCATCGTCAAATTCCATTCATCCGGGTGTCAAACCGGAAAATTATATCGCCATGGTTCAAGCCACCCATAAATATGGGAAATACGAAGCATAAGGTTACCGGGTAAAGCCATTCGAGGTTAAGGTTATGCCCGTCGGTTTTTTGTCTTTTCGGCAGCAGATAGATTCCAGCCTTTTTTTGACACTGCTTTGGAGATTATATGCAGACACCTTTCAGTTTTGATCTGGTCATTTCGTTTGGTTTACTATCGCTGTTTCTCCTGGTCGGTTTTGCCGCAAGAGCCAAAATCTCTTTCTTTCAAAAATATCTGATTCCCAGTTGCATGATTGGCGGTTTTATTGGATTGGCCGTTCTGAATATTGCGCCGGTGTCACTGAATATAGAACAGTTTGAGGCGTTTACCTACCATTTCTTTATCATCTCATTTATTTCAATTGGTCTGACAGCCTTTGCCGGAAATGAGAATACTGGGAAGAAGACTGTCCCCACTGTTCGTGGTGTTACCAGGGGTGTCATCTGGGGAGGGGTTATAGAAGGAATCACTCTGGCGGCACAGGCACTGGTCGGATGCACGCTGGTTTTCATCTTTGCCTTTTTCGGGACTGAACTCTTCCCCACATTCGGTTTTTTTGCTCCCCTGGGCTTTATGCAGGGGCCGGGGCAAGCCTTGTCCTTTGGTAAAGTATGGGAAGGTTTTGGATTTGAGAACGCGGCCACCATTGGACTTATCTTTGCGTCAATGGGCTTTCTGTTTGCTTTTTTCGTTGGGGTTCCGCTGGTAAACTGGGGAATCAGAAAAGCGCGCGGCGATGGGGAAAAGGCCGACATTTCGGAGATCGTTCTGAAAGGCTTTTATCCCAAAAACAGCGTCAGAGAATCCACCGGAAATCAGACAACGCATTCTGCCAACGTGGATTCACTGGCTTTTCAGGCGGCACTGGTGGGTATGACGTATCTGTTGACGATTGGATTTGTAAAGGTGTTGAATGCGCCATTTTCGGACACTGTCAGCAAGCTGAACTGGGGATTTACCTTTTTCCATGGATTGCTGATCGCTCTGTTCATCGGTTGGTTGATGAAAAAGTTCGGTATCAACTACCTGATTGATGAAGGGACACAAAAACGAATCACAGGCTGGTCAATCGACTTTTTGATTATTGCCACGATATTTGCCATCAAACCGGCCATTGTTGTTAAATTTATCGTTCCCATATTGGTGATCAGCCTGGCGACCGGTATCATCACGACAGTGATGCTGGTCTATTTCGGCAGGCGACTGCCTGAATACAATGTTGAGCGGATGGTTCTGCTTTATGGGACCTGTACCGGCACCCTGTCGAGTGGATTACTGCTATTGAGAATTGTCGATCCAAAACTGGATTCCCCGGTGGCTATTGAGGCGGGCATCCTGGCGCTTGGGGCAATGCCTTTTGTCTTGCCGTCGATGGTTCTGATTAACGCCAAATTCCTCTTTGGATGGGAGATCTGGCATATCATGGCTGTTTTCGCAGGGATTCTGCTTATAGGCCTGATCATTCTCAAGGTCACCCACCTCTGGTCAAAGCCTAGGTTTTAGTGGTCTGGTTCAAATTGACGCATGATTCATGTCGAGGAGATTTCCATTCCTTTATGTGCTGGCCCTTTCTGACATGAGACGGTTTTAGTATCCGGGCAGATCTGGGGTGCGCCTTTGTCACAACTGCATTGTCGGGGCTTGTGATTCAAAAGCTGTTGATATCCTCATCACCAAAATTGATCTCATTTTTCGATGTTGGTATGAAAACAGGTCTCATTACTCGTTGCATTAAGTTCGTTTGAAATGAATGTCAGGGGTGTCATCAGATCCAAAACAATTCGTTCTTAGCAATCATGCCCATAACAAGGTAAAGCGAACCTGCAGAATCCGGCTGGTAAGGATTACCCCATCCCGTTTCAGCGACAGGAAGCCACACACTCTCCGGGGCGCCCGGTTGTATCTCAGGATCCCGAGCAGTCTCTGCTTCCCATAAACCCAAATTGACCGCAGCGAGTTGAGACCGTGACCTTCTTCTGCAGGTTGTTCCTCAGTCGCAGCTGTCTCTTGCCGACGAATACCGAAGTCAGTTTTCGAGCTGGAAAAGAAACGAAGTATTGATCCCGACGTCACATCCTCCCGCAGTGTGGGTGGCACCTGCATGGGAAATGCGATATGGTTGGTAGAAATAAGGCGGTTCTGCTTACCAAACCCGTGTGCCGCTGGTTGTTACCGAAAACCAGTCGGGATCACCGATCGCCGGGGTGAATGCCTAATCATCGATACAGTGAATACCATGACCGAATCATCTCCCCAGTTGAAAGTACCTAAAAGCGACCCGGATTTCTTTATCCTTGAAGAGGACGGCAAAAACCTGGACCGGTTTGAAAAAATGTCGGCCAGGCATCCCGTCAATATCCTGACCACGGGAAACCAGGGCTGCGGCAAATCCTCGCTCGTCCGTCAATTTGCAGCGATTTACAACCGCCCCATGGCCGCCTTTCAGATAGGACTCCTGCTGGAATCGGGTCAGTTGTTCGGACAGACCCGGCTCAAGGACGGTGAAACATATTATCGCGAGTATCTGTTCCCAAAAGCGATCCAGACCCCGGGTTGCGTGATTCACCTGGAAGAGATCAACCGCACGGAGAGCCCTCATGCCCTGAACGAACTCTTCTCCGTGCTGTCCGAGGACAGGAGCATCTGGATCGATGAGCTGGGATTTGTGAAAGTGGCTCCCGGGGTGATGTTCTTTGCCACGATGAACGAAGGGGACGAGTTTACCGGCACCGAAACACTGGATGCGGCTCTGAAGGACCGGTTCTATCGCATCCACCTGGAATATCTTCCGGAGGACGTGGAACGGGAAGTATTGATTCGAAAAACCGGCATCTCTGAAGAATCGGCGTTGCAGGTCCTTCACCTGGTGAACCGCATCCGAAATAACGAAGAGATGGGGATCAGTGTTTCCGTCCGGCACAGCCTGATGATCGCCGAGCTGGTTTCCCTTGGGGCCTCACTGAGGGAAGCCATGGTGTACAGTCTTCAGATATCCAAGGACAGCCTGGAATCGTTGCTGCTTTCCGTCCATGTGGAAACCGGGGAGACAAAAGCAGAACGGGGTCGGTATGTACTATACACACCGGAAAAAGAAGCGGTGAAAAAATGAGCATCCATTCCGATTACTGGCGGAAAAACCGTTCGAGACAGAAGGCCCTGGAACTGGCCCTGGGATTGAGAGCCTTGCGGAAGGTTGCCGGTCATATTGGAGAGGGCGTAAAACCGGTTTACTGGAAGGGCATGGCGGATGCCACCGACCATTCGATCCTGCTGGATGTGGATGTGCTTTCGGACAGGTTCCCCATTTCCTTTGAGAATTTCGACCGCCTGGTCGGCAAGGTGGTCTTTGAGGGATTGGCTTCGATTGAATGGACCGACCAGGTCAGGGAAGCGGTTCAAAGAAGCGTGGTCGATCTGCCCGCAGCGGCGGTGCCCTTTCTGAACGAATTCCTGGAGGCAGCTGAGGCGATTTATATCGATGCGCTGGCCGGGTCGTCCGTTTGGTCCCTTTATCTTGCCGAATTCTGGAAGCAAACCCTGGGTGGATTGGAACGAGATCCGCTGCTCCCGCCAAGTTCAAAAAGCCTGCTTCAGGTCTGGAAAAAAAAGGCGATATTGGGTCAGGCGCTGGAACAGTTGCACCTCAATTACGACGCTCCCTTGAAAATACTGGAAATCCATACCAGGCCTCTGCGGGCACTGGCCGGCCTGCGCACCTCCCAGGAAAGAAGAGACAAGCGGACCGACCTGTATAGACTAATATGGACCGAAATGTGGGACGAGCTTTCCACATGGGAACGGTTTCACCCAAACCTGGATACGGTTCCGAAGTCTGAGTCTCTGGTGGATGTGGCGGCGGATAAAATACAAAGCCTGGAAATCGGGGCTCTCAGTCCGGACCTGGTCGATGAAATCAGCTGGATACTGGAGGAGGGAGAAATCGATCTTACCGGGGAGGTCCTCTCGGTGATGCAGGATCCCGCTGGCAAATCTCTGGAGACCTTCCTCAAAAAAGGGTCGGTGTTGATGGACTTCCGGCCGGACACCGTCCAGGTGAACCGATTGCGGAGAATTTTCAAGGAACATGTTACCCAGGTGCGGCGGGCGAGAAACAGAAACCTCAGGCGAGGACTGCTGGAAGGGAAACTGGACCCGGGAAGGCTATACCGCGCTCCGATCGATGGAAAAATCTTTAAAAACAGACAGGCGCCGGGTTTTGACGACGTGTGGCAGATCTGCATCGTGGCCGATGCCTCGGCTTCCATGGCCGGAAAAGGCGGTAACCTGCGACCCTGGAGAATCGCGGAAAGAACCTTCGCCACCGTCATCCAGGCAGCCCGGGAATTCAGAAACCGAATCGAGATCTATGCCTATCTCGGGAAGTCGAATACATGTACGCTGACTCGATTATATCACGGCAATCGGCTCTATACCATCACCCCTTATGGCGATACGCCGTCCGGACAGGCGATTATGGCCGTTGCCACGATGCTTGATCGTAAACATAAAAAAAACATGATCATCCATATAACGGACGGAGCCTCCAACAGCGGATTGCCCCTGACGGATGCGGTGACCTATTGCGAAAATAAAGGCATCCAGATATTTACCATTGGCTGCGGCTGTACCCCCTTCACGCAGCAGTTCTTAAAAGAGTCCTTTCCGCCGGGCCACGTTTACCTCATGAAGAGCATCGATTACCTGGCGGAAGGCCTTGAAACCCTTTTTAAACAGCGTATATTAAAACAGGTTCTTTAAAGAGCGTGAGCAAAGGGGACATCGGCGTGGGGTAAACAACCTGAACTCGGGGTCAGGCATCGAAGAGATAGGATCTACAGAGCGTTTTATGCGATTTTGCCGTCCAGTCCTGGCAAGCAACCTCTTTTAAAGTGCTGAACGAAGTTTCCGCTCTGAAAAAGGAATCGCCCGACATTCACTGCAAGTGACAGATCTTCTGTTTCGTCGTAATTATTCACCTAATATACGCCCCAAAGGTATTGTGTTTCAAGAAACGCATGAATCCTCCTGGAGCTCCTGGAATCCATCCATGGCTTCCAAGGTTCTTGAAACACAATACCTTCGGGGCTTTGCGGAAATTGAACTGA
>JAHJRI010000387.1 GCA_018830885.1 bacterium
AGACGGGACGGATGTGCGCGATCTCTTTTAGCGGTACAGAGCCTGTCGGTCCCGGAATTTGCAGCATAGAAAGGTCGGCGACACTATTCATCGTGTTCTGATCAAAGCGTAGCCGGATGCCGTAACCGTCTTCTTCGGCAATACTGAATTGGGAAGCGATTTTACCTGTTGTTGCAGTCATAATGGTCTCAGAAACATCTTTGGGAGAAATGCCATAGCGAGCGAGTTTTGTTTCGTCAAGATCGATAGCAATTTCTTTCTTGGACCAGTCCCATGAGCGGGATATGGATGTCAGACCCCTGACCTGATGAAGTCTAGTGGCCACCTCATCGGCAAGCTGATCTAAAATCGTTGGGTCAGGGCCGGAAATCATGACATCAATCGGAGCCGCAATCGAAGACAGAGGCGTTGCGCCGTAATCGTAAACATTAAACCGCTTCAGACCGGGCATTTCCCGAAATGTCTCGCGGATGCCTGCTTCTATTTCCCAAATGGATTCGGCACGCTCGAACCGGTTTATAAAATGCACCGTGATCAGTCCTTCCTGGGAGGTACGATCTGCGCCGAAACTGATAACATTGGGTTCGGCGCCCACGATCGTGGCCATGCGGACGAAACCCGGCACCTGTTTAATGAAACGCTCCATGTTTTCCACCACCATTTCAGTCTGCTCAATGGTGCTGTTCGGCCAGGTTTGAAAATCAATTTTAACAATACCGGTATCCATGGCCGGCATCAGATCCCGTCCAGCCAGCGGCATCTGTCGCAGGCTTATCAGCAGCAGGCCTATCAGGATCGGAAAGATTATCAAACCCCATTTCGAGGTTGCCAGCCGAAAACTCCGGATAAAAAATTGTTGCAGAGGTGTGATCCAGAATTCACACAGACGCTGGAGCGCGATTTCGATCCGATTTGCCTGACGGCCTGGTTTCATGAGTTTCGGCGCCAACAACGGAATTACCGTAACAGATACCACGAATGACGCAAAAAGCGCCAGAGAAAGCACCACCGTGAGCGGCCGGAGGATTTTCTGGGAATATCCGCCCACAAACATAATCGGAACCAGAACAGCCAGTGTCGTTATAGTACCTGCAAAATCAGCGAGAAAGATTTCTTTCGTGCCGTCAACAGACGCCTGGAAAAGGGATTTATCTCCAGGGGCGGCATGCCGATCAATATTTTCAATCACTACAATGGCATCATCAACCAGCAGGCCGACGGCAAGAATAATGGCTGTCATAGTGACGATGTTGAGCTCATAATGGATGAGCTTCATACCGGCAAATGTCAGCAGAAATGTAAACGGAATCGATATGGCGGCAAGGAGCGTTGTCCGCATGCGGGCAATAATCAGAAAAATGACGGCAACGGTTAAAATGACGGAATCGCGAAGGGAGGTAATTAGATTGGATACGGATGTATTGATCAGTTCGCCCTGGGTGTCGGCGACTTCAAACATCAGCTCCGGAAATGCTGCACGTATATCCGGCAGGACTTTGTTTAAAGCGTTGAGCGTTGTTGTGAGATGGCCGCCTTCAGTCCGAAGAATATTAAGCCCGATGGCCGGTTTGCCGTTTCCATGAAAAAATGAACGCCGCTGCTGATGGGATGTGACGATGTCGGCAATATCCCTCAGGTAGACGGCACTCCTTCCCCCGTTCCGTCCGATAACGATATCAGCCAATTCATGCCGTTTGGAACGTTCCCCCTGGATTTTGATCATCAGTTCATCGGTTTTCCGGATCAGCAGACCGCTGGGAATGTTCCGGTTTTGAGCGTATATGGCTGCAATGACATTATCGACTGAAAATCCATATCGAGCCAGTCTATCCCGGTCAATCTTTAAGCTGATCTCCGGTACGTATCCACCGAATATCTCTACATCCGCAATACCCTGGACCCGGAGAAACGCTTCCTGGATTTCATTATCGCATAATTGTCGAACCTTTGACAGAGACAGAGAGGCTTCCGGTTTTGGCGAAACCGCCAAGGTCTGCACCGGAGCCGTGGCGTCACTGATTCGGAAAATTCTTGGCGGAAGCATCTCTGCGGGCAACGTCGGCATGATGCGGTTCAAGGCGGCATTCACATCCGTGACTGCCGCGTCAAGACTTTTGGCATAATCAAATTCCACTTTTACGGCAGCGGTTTCGTCACGAATGGTGGATTTGATGGTCCGTGATTTGTCCAGTGTGGCCATTTCTTTTTCCACCTGCCGGGAAATTTTATTGGCCATATCTTCAGCTGACGCACCGGGCCAGATCAACAGGATAGATATTTGGGGATAATTAGCATCGGGGAAAAGATTCAGGGGCAGGGTTTTAAAACCGATAAAACCGAATGCCACTCCCAGCAGGATCAAAGCGGTTACCGCATGCGGTCGTTTGAGATAGGCAGATATCCAGTTCATTTTTCCCCTCCGGTAATCGGCACAATGCGCCCATGTCGGCTTAACTGCAGGAGCATGGATTCAGGACCGGCTGCCAGAGGGGTGCCAGATGTCAGAGGCCCTTCAACAGCAACCCGGCCCCGACTGCTTCCGAGTATATTTACAGAAACCGGGAAAACCGTTTTGTCTTTTTGAACCACAAATACCAAAGCGCCTGTTTCCTGTTCAAGAATGCAGTCTGAGGAAACAACAAGCCCATCAGGCATTCCAACGATCAGATCAACCCCGACAGTACCGTAACTCGGCAGCCCGAAAGGCCGATCTGGAATTCGGATTTCCACTGTCGCCAGATTTCCGATTGTGATGGCTGGGTGAATGCGGTAAACGGTCGCATCAATGGTATCAACGCCATGAATCAATTGAAGTGGTGTACTTCCGGATAATCGTGTGACGGTTTCCTGCGGCACCTGAACGAGAACTTTATATCCCTTGTTTATGTCCTCAATCTTTAATACGGGAGTCCCGGGCATGACCATGTCACCAGGGTCTTTCATACGCTCTGTCATGACTCCGTCAAAAGGAGACCGAATGCTGGTAAATGACAGGGAAACATTCGAAGCTTCAAATTCCTGTTTCAATCGTTGCAGTCGTGAGGCTGCCAGTTCATAAGCAAGATTGGCTTCATCTAAAGATTCTATGGAAACAGCATTCTTTTTAACTAATTGTTTACGCCGGTCCAGCATTGTTTTTTTGACTTCAAAATCTTCTCTTGCCCCTGCCAGTTCCGCCTCCAGTCCACTTTTTTGACTGACCGGCAATCGATTATCAATTTCGGCAACAGATTCTCCTGCTACAAGCCGATCTCCTACATCCTTATGGATGGACATGAGATATCCGGTTGTCTGGGCGGCAAGTACCGCCTCGGCAATTGGTTCGATGGTGCCTAGATAGTGTTCGGTAATCGGAAGAGGCCCTTTTACAGGTGTTTTGATATGTACGGGAATTGGGCGAATTGGTGGCGGTGCCAGGTTTGCCAGTTCCAATTTCCGGTGGCGAACCAGCATAATTGCTGCGATGATTAAGGCAATTCCGATTAAAATAGTTATTGTTCGTTTGACGGATTTTTTCATTTCAGAGCGCTGTCCCTTATAAAAAGTGCATTCCATTGGCTGTAGATTTCTGAATTAATAGTCTCACTTTTCATTTATAAATTTTCACTTCTTCGGTTATTGATGTTTATGAAAGGCACCATGCGATACTAACTGGTGAATTCCTTCCACAAAATGAGTAAGTTGCACATAGGATTCCACATATTCGCGACCCTGTTTGATAGTTTTTCCGGCTGCCTTTTTTCTTTCATACGCTTCGTTAAATCGACTTCTAATTCCTTCGCGAACTGCCGCAGCAATTTTATCTGCAAATTGATCGATATTTCCGATTTCAAGCGCTTTGTCAGCGCCTGCAACTGCTGGGCTGACGCTACCTGCAGGTTTGAGCCCCTTAAAACTTTCACCTTCACTTGCACGGTGAATTCGAACCAGTGATTCAAAGAAATAAACATCTGCTATTTTCTGAATATCTTTTCCTTTGTCTCGAATCGCAACCGTTTGAGCAAATAAAGCTTTGATAACCGCCTCATCTTTCGGTGCTACCCATTTTAATACAGGAGTGACATCCTTTAGGTTAAGGGCCAGCTGAGCATCCTTAATTACAGGGCCATCGTAACTGTCGCAATGGGCAGAGACCTCCCCGGTACCTGTTAAAATGATATAAAGTCCGAAAAGTAAACTGATCAAAGTAAAAAAGGATTTGTTTTTCATTTCGGTATCCTCCTGTTTTGTCGTTTATAAGTTAAAGTTTTAACAGTTGATTTTCTCGCTTACATATTATTAACACGGCCTTTTCTATTTTTCCAATCCGTTGCCGTGTGATCTTCCTTTCATTAGATCAGGTCACGTTGATTTTTCTATATGCCGTTTTGAATATCTCTTTTTTGCGATGACAGGCCTAATTGAACTATGTCATCTTCAATGGCCCTATAGATTCGTTGGAGCAATTGGTTCAGATCAATGTTGTACTCCCGAGCCACGTCCGCCAATGTATGGAAGGCTTCCGCGGGACAACCTACACATAACAGTCCAGTGTCCATGAATACCTGCAGGACCTTTGGGTGACGGTCCAAGACCTCTTTTACGGTTATCGTCGGTGTTAATAATTCCTTCTTGTTCATCACTTCAAATTCCTGATTTTTTAACCGTTCGACATTGAAACTACCCAAACCGTTAACCCTATGACATCAAAATAACTCTCATTTTTTCAGACGTCTTTGCGCTGGCGCAAACGAGATAAATTTTTTAATGTGAAGCCTAAAAATTGCGGAGAATCAAAATGGTGGATTAAACAGGATGCCAATCATCCAGTTTCAGCGAATTGGACCAGTGCGTGGGGATCAGTGACTACGATCTGCTCGCGTTTGGATTTAATCCAGCCGTTTTTTTCCCAGGCGCTTAGCGTGCGGCTAACCGTGTACAAAGTGGTCCCGGAATAGTCAGCGATATTTTGGCGGCTAAGGGGGATATCGATTTGAATTCCATCCTGAGTCTTCGAACCGGCCCGTCGCATAAGCCGCAACAGGGAGCGGGCGATACGTTGGTCCACATGCTCGGTACAAACCTCCAGGTACCGGTGCTGTACGTCGTCGATGCGCTCCAGAATGATGCCTAAAAGGTTAATTGTGATATCGGGATATTGATGCATCAACTGCATCATTGTGGGTTTATCCCAGCCGGTGACATCTGTCTCTCCTATGGATTCAGCACTGACCGGATAGTTCCAGTTCTTGAG
>JAHJRI010000033.1 GCA_018830885.1 bacterium
ATCAACCCGCCCCAGACAGCGGCCTTGTTGCGTATAAACTTGGCCAGCCCCAGTCGCCACTGGCTTGCGCCCACATGGGAGTCCCGGCTGGATCCCGCCGCTGTTCCGCTATCCATAACGCACCTTGGGATCGAGAAAAACATAGATGAGGTCGACCAGGATATTGGTCAGCACAAACAGCAGGGCAAACACAAGAATAATGCCCTGGATCATGGGATAGTCCCGGCCCAGGATAGAACTGACCAGCAGCCGACCCATCCCCGGCCAGGCAAAAACGGTCTCAGTCAGTACCGTTCCTCCCAGCAGAGCCCCAAACTGCAGGCCGATCACCGTGATGATCGGGATAAAGGAGTTCTTCAGCGCGTGCCGGATGATAATCGTGTTTTCGACAACCCCTTTGGCACGGGCCGTGGTGATGTAGTCCTGGGACATCGTCTCCATCATGCTGGACCTGGTGTTCCGGGCGATGGAGGCAATCAGCATGGCCGCCAGGGTGATGGCCGGCAGCACAATATATTCGATACCGCCACTGCCGCCCACCGGCAGCAGCTGCCAGTTTACGGAAAAGATGACGATCAGCATCAACCCCAGCCAGAAAGCGGGCATGGACATGCCGAACAGGGCCAGGATCGTGACGATGTTGTCCATCCAGGTGTAGGGTCGCACGGCAGCGATAATTCCGGCGGGAATCCCCAGCAGACAGGCGATTACGGTTGCCACCAGCGCCAGCAGGACGGTGTTGGCCAGCCGGGGACGGATCTCCTCGGTCACCGGGTTCTGGGTGCGGATGGATGTTCCCAGGTCCAATTGGATCAGCCGGGTCATGAAAATCTGGTATTGGATAATCACCGGCTGGTCGAGTCCCAGCTGATGACGGATGATCTCAACCTCCTGTTCGGTGGCCATCTCCCCGGCGATTACCTGTGCCGGATCCCCGGGCAGTGCCCGCAGCATGAAAAACAGAAACAGGGTAATACCAAACAACACCGGAATCGTCGAGATCAATCGTCCGAAAAAATACCTGATCATCATATGCTATCCGCACCTGCAATGGGATGGGGAGCCCATCCTATTTAACTGTCATGTACTGAGGAAAACACATTTCGTGGGGCAGAACCCGGATTCCCTGGTACTTGGATGCGAAGGCGACGGAAAACGGTTCCACATGGAGCCAGATCGCCGGAGCGTCGTCCCACAGCATCTGTGTCGCCTTTTGATAAAGGGCCTTTCGCTTGTCTTTGTCAACAATGCTGCGGGCCATATAGGTGGTTTTATCAAATTCCGGGTTCGAGTAAAAAGTCGAGCCGAGTCCTCTCGGGGGCTGGACATAGGAGCTGAAATACATGAAGGTCATGAAATCAGCGTCATAGTAGGGCGCTCCCCAGCCGATCAGGTAGAGTTCCAGTTCCGTCTTGTCCAGCGGTCTTGTCGTCATTCCCATGTAAGTCGGCCAGTCGTAGGTTCGCAGGGTTGTTTTCACCCCGACTTCCTGCAGGTAGGCCTGGATGGTTTCGGCGATCTGCTTGTCGTAAGTATAGCGACCATTGGGGGTGATCATCTTGATCTCCCCGCCCTCCGGAAAACCGGCCTCTTTCAGCAGCGCCCGGGCTTTATCCGGATTGTAGTCGTACTGGTTCGGCATTTTTGAGTATCCAAACAGAGACGGGGGCACCGGGGCATCCAGGGGTTTGGCAACACCGAACAGGATCCGGTCGCAGATGGCCTGTTTGTCGACCGCATAGTTCAATGCCTGGCGGATCCGTTTGTCCTTGGTATAGCCCTTCTGGGTGTTCATCCCCATAAAAATCATGCGGGTGCTGAGGGGTCGGGCAACCTTGAAATCCGGGCTGGCTTCCAGGGATTTGATGTCCGGAGGGGACGGAGAGTAGGCAACATCCAGCTGTCCGGCCCGCAGCATAGCGACCCGTGTCGCGCTTTCCGGAATAATCATGTAGATGATTTTGTCCACCGTCGGGCGTTCTCCCCAATAGTTTTCATTACGTTCCAGCACGATACGTTCTCCCCTGACCCATTCTGTCAGTTTGTAAGGGCCGGCCCCGACATGGTGCTTTCTGAGTTTGTCGGCATCCCAGGGTGTGGTTGCCTTGAGAGACATGGCAGAGCTGACGGCCAGCATCTGCTCCAGCGGTGCGTATGCGTTTTTGAGGTTGTACCGGACCGTGTAGTCATCAACAATGTCTACGGAAACGACCGGGCCAAACAGAAAACGGAGCGGGACCCGGACCTTGGGATTCATGATCAGCTCCAGGTAGTTCTTGTGGCTGTGGGCGTTGAAGTCGGAGCCGTCTGTGAATTTCACCCCCTTGCGCAGTTGAACAGTGAATGTCTTGCCGTCCGGTGAGAAAGACCAGGCGGTGGCCAGATTGGGCACCATTTCGCCATCATCGGTATACTTGGCCAGGGCGCCGTATATCAGCTTGGCAATATTATAGGGGATGGCGGTTGTGATTTCTGTTGGCAGCAGGGTATCGGGATCGATCCCGATACCAATTCTGAGCACCTTGATATCCTTTGCCCAGACACTCCCCGGTATTATGCCCATGCCGAACAGCAGTGCGAAACCGACCAGCAGTGACAACCAGCGCCTTTTTAGCAACGCCGTGCGATTTTTGGTTCCAGAAAATGGCAACATGTCTCATCCTTTATTTGGGGTTGACCGAGATTGCTGTTTCCCGGCTATCGACATGACCCGATCCGGACAGCAGTCGTTTCGAAAACGGGCTTGGTGTTCACTGGGATTGAAACGGTACGATCCGACAATATGGTAAGCATGAAACGGATGTCACGATCCATCAGAACACAGGCCGCGTTAATGGTGAACAGTTATGACCAGCAAATCCTAGAAGGTTCGATTTGTTGAGTCAAGTGCTTATTAATCCCTTTCGTCCATTCAGCACCCGACTCCCCCACAACTTCCGGGCCTGTCACTCGTTCAAAAAATCCAGGGTGTATTGAACATGCAGGGCGGTTCCTGTTTCCAGGGCGTCTTCGTCGATATTGAATTTTTCATGATGCTGGGGATAGAGCCCTCCTTTGGCCTCATTGCCGGCACCCAGAAAAACAAACACACCGGGGACCTTTTCCGTGTAGAAAGCGAAATCCTCGGCGCCCGTTACCGGTGGGACCTCAAAAAGGGCTCCTTCTCCGGCGATTTTTTGAATGGATGCCGCTGCCCGTTGCGCGCAGCCGGGGTCGTTAACGGTCGGGGGAACCCCGACGGTATAGATCAGTTCTGCCTCAGCTCGATAGGCCTGGGCCGTACTTTTGGCGATCCGCTCAATGATTCCGGGCATCTGCTGCCCGAGCTCTTTATTAAACAGCCTGACCGTACCCTCCAGTCGGGCCGAGTCTGCAATGACGTTATTCCGGGTTCCGGCATGAAACATTCCGATACTGACAACCACGGGTTCCGTGGGGTCGCTTTCCCGGCTCACGATGGATTGCAGATTCATCACAACCGCCGACGCGGCCACGATGGCATCAACCCCCTGGTGCGGCAAGCCCCCGTGTCCGCCCTGTCCCTTGATCCTGATTTCAAAATGGTCCGCCGAAGACAAGCGGGCGCCTGCCTGGGCACAGATAAGCCCGATGGGCAGAAAACCGATGATATGGATGCCGAATATCGTGTCGACACCATCCAGTCCGCCATCCCGGATAATCGATTCTGCCCCTGATACCAGCTCCTCGGCCGGCTGGAAAATCAGCTTGACGGTGCCGCGGATCTCCTCTTTGATTCCATTTAAGACACGGGCAGCACCCAGCAGCATGGCCATATGCGCATCGTGACCGCAGGCGTGACTGATGCCGGGGTTCTGGGATTTGTAGTCGACTTCGTTGGCTTCCGTTACTTCCAGGGCATCCATGTCTGCCCGCAGCGCTATCGTTTTACCGGGGTGCGACCCCTTAATGGTTGCCACCAGGCCTGGATCACCGGCAGCTCGGTAAGGAATCCCCATGCTGTCGAGTTCCCTTTTGATTCTTTTGGAGGTTTCCGTTTCTTTCCAGCTTGGCTCCGGGTGCTGATGAAATTCTCTTCTCATATCGATGACGTATTGCTTATGCGGCGCTACGAGTTTTTTTACGTCCATGACGAGTCTCCCTGATGAAATGTGATGGTGATCTCAGAACGACGGTTGGGATTCAGGCATATGGTTACCTAATTTCGAATGAATGACAAGACGGATCTGCAAACTTCCCAGGGGGAATGGTCCCGCCGGATAACCCCCCTTTTTCTTTTTCGGCCGACACCGCAGACGCATTTTCATGTTTCATTGCGCCCGCCCCGGGGCATGTTGGTTTGTATGAGCATAGCATCACGGAAACGACTGGTGTGAAGCCGTTTCAGTTGATTAGACGCGTTTCTAGATGATCTTGGCGAAATGGAGCGACAGAAACCCCGCCTGTCTGAGCGAAGCGAGTCGGGGTGAGAAGCGAAACTTGCAGCTTCGAAGAGCGACATGTGCCTTAGATCATCTTGAAA
>JAHJRI010000388.1 GCA_018830885.1 bacterium
CATGAATCCTCCTGGAGCTCCTGGAAGCCATCCATGGCTTCCAAGGTTCTTGAAATACAATACCTTCGGGGCTGAGCGGAAATTGAATTGAATAGCTTTCCAACGGGCCTACAGCCCGCCTCAATTCTCAAACAACAACCGAAAAACGACCGGTTGTTGCTTAAAAGATACAACCTTTGTAACTTTTCACCACTTTTCCGAGTGAATGGTGTCGATATTCAGCTGCATCGTTGCAAAAAATCAAGACCCCCTGGAAACGGGTCACTGATCGAGCATGTTTTCCCGCTCGAGATTCCGGTTCAACCGCCGGGCCGAAGACTCCAGAAGCTCCCGGACCGCTTTTTCCAGCTCATCCATGGACCCACTTCTGTCCAGAAACAACTGCATGATTTTCTCATGCTGGCGGACGGAATAGACCATCTCCTCTGAATCATCTTTTACCAGAAAACGCCGCCACATGATATAGACCGGAAGACTTTTCAGACAGCTGATCACCGCCCGGTTGTTTGAACAGCGGATGAACGTCCTGTGAAACAGATAGACACTTCGTTTGTACGTCTCTACATCCTTTTCCCGGACTGCAACCCGCATTATGTCGAGCTGGGTCTCCAGGGTCTGAAGATCCTCGGCCGTCAACCTGTCCCTTGCCTCACAGGCGGCCAGACCCTCCAGCACCGCCCGCGTCTTGAAACTCTGCCCGATCTCCTCGGCCGTCACCGCTTTCACAAATGCCCCCCGCCGGGGCTTCAAAGCCACCAGTCCCCGTTTTTCCATCTCCCGCAGCGCTTCCCGAATCGGTGACCGACTGGTCTTGAAGTAGTTCTGCAACTCAAGCTCTTTCAGCTGAACGCCCCCGGTCAACTCCCCCATCAATATCGAATGGGTCAGGACATTACAAATCTGGTCCACCAGTCCATGACTCTTAAACGCCGGGACAGTCAATCTCAAGGGTTGCTTCATTTTTTTATCCCCCATGACACGCTCTCTTTACCCGGCCCCCACTCCTGAGGCCCGGTTCCCGCCGGCGAATCCCACCCGCCCGCAGCCATCCGCTGATTGAATGGCCAACAGCCAGGCAGATTCCCCGTCGCAGTTGACCATGCCCGCACCCGGAATCCTGAAACAGTGTAACTATTCAGCTTATATTCAGCCATCAGAGCGGGGACCAGTATGTGATTGAACGGATTGGGAGAGGTTAAGCATTGCCAGGATGGCGAAGTCAACGACCGTCCTCGGAGGCAGACATGGATGTCTGCCGAGAATGAGTTCAATGACATACTGGTCCCCGCTTGGATGGCAATAGAAAAGTGGTGAATAGCTTTCCAACGGGCCTACAGCCCGCCTCAATTCTCAAACAACAACCGAAAAATGACCGGTTGTTGCTTAAAAGCTACGAAACGGTTTTTCCGTTCTGAACCGATACCTCCTGAAAAAATCACTTGACATAAATATGTCGACAATCGATTATTTCCAGAAACCTGAGACTCATTTTTAGCAGACCCTTCAAAAATATCAAGGTGTATGATCGGTTAAATTAATCAACACCCGGCATACCATCAACCAGAAGGGGACTCGGATTCAATCGGAAAATAAAGGAGAGGGCGGTGGATTTGCAACTCAAGGGAAAGCGGGTATTGATCACAGGCGGTTCCAAGGGAATCGGCCTGGCCTGTGCCGAAATCCTGGCAGAAGAGGGATGTGCGCTTCATCTGGCGGCCAGGGGCGAAGCGGCACTGTCAGAAGCGAAAGGGATGCTTGCCGCCCGTTTTGGAGCCGATGTCACGATTCATCCTCTGGATCTGAGCAACGGTGACCAGGCCCGCGCCCTGGCTGAGCGCTGTGCGGATATCGACATCCTGATCAACAATGCGGGTGCCATTCCCGCCGGGAACATCTGGGAAATTGAGGAAACCCGATGGCGCGAGGCGTGGGATCTGAAAGTCTTCGGCTTCATCAATCTCTGCCGGGCCATCTACCTCAGCATGAAGACCCGGGGCAGCGGGGTGATCATCAATATTATCGGTGCCGCAGGCAACAAACCCAGTCGTGACTACATCGCCGGTGGGGCCGGCAATGCGGCCCTGATGGCTCTGACCCGGGCACTGGGAGCGAAGAGCCTGAGGGACGGTATCCGGGTCGTGGGGATCAATCCGGGGTTCATTATTACCGAACGGCTGGAGACCCAGATGCGGCGGCGGGCAGAGACCCGGTTCGGAGACCCCGGGCGCTGGCAGGAGGTTATCCCCAAGGACCCGCCTCCGGGAGAACCCCGCGACATCGCGAACATGGCTGCCTTCCTGGCCTCAAACCTTGGGAAATATGTGACCGGAACCACCATCACGGTGGATGGCGGTTCCACCGCGGACTGATCGCCAGGGGTTACCGACACCGGTTGATTCCGGAGAATACCGGGTCAGCCGGTCTCCGGAATGGAACCCTGGCGAACAGCCATTCCTGCACCAGCTTTCTCATAATCAATCTTTATTTCAAATAGTTACTCTTTTTTGCTTGACAGACATCTGTCTGGTTTTTAAATTGTCGACAATCGATTTTTCAGTTCCATTCCACTTCCTGCACTCATTCGACGGTAAACACGGGTCCGCTTCCGGCCATGATGCGTTGGCATTCAGGCACCGGGAGAAGAACCGGTTGTCCGTATCCGTCTTCATTTCCAGAGAGCCATGATTGAAAGAGGGACATTTCCGGAATTCAGCACCCACTATCCCCTGCTGCTAACGACGTTCATGAAGCGGCCGGTGCAGCTTTACCCACATGAAACCGGGGTTGTTTACCGGAATCAGTCTACCGGGTTGTATTTCCGGTTCACCTGGCAGGAGTGGTATCACCGCACCTGCCGCCTGGCAAACGTCCTGGAGACGGTGCTGGGGGTCAAGGCAGGGGACCGGCAGCAACCCGGCGACCGGGTGGCGACATTGGCGCTCAACACGCACCGGCACCTGGAGTTGTACTTTGCCGTTCCCTGCATGGGTGCCACCTTGCATCCTGTGAATGTCCGGCTGTCCCAGGATCATATTGTATATACGATCACCCACGCGGAGGATAAGATCATCTTTGTCGATGATATCCTGCTGCCGCTGGTGGAAGCGATTTATGACCGGATTCGGGATACGGTGGAGACCTTTGTCTATATGTCCGACAAACCCGGTCTGCCGGAAACGACAATCGAAAACATGGTCGCCTACGAGACGCTGCTGGAAAGTTGTTCCCAAGCGTACGAGTGGCCCTATCTGCATGAGGACACCACCGCCACGCTCTGTTATACGACCGGCACCACCGGCCTGCCCAAGGGGGCCATGTTCACCCATCGGGCACTCTATCTGCAGAGCCTGCACATGATTGCCCTGGGGAGTTTCGCCAATCGACCTCATTTTGAAACCACCCGCAGCCATCTGGGAGAGAACGCCATCCCGATGATCAACACCCCGATGTTTCATGTTCATGCCTGGTCGGCCCCTTTTTTCAGCACATTTGCGGCCAACAAACTGGTCCTGCCCGGGATGTTCACCGTCGACGGGTTTTG
Organism: bacterium; assembly: GCA_018830885.1. Taxonomy (GTDB): domain Bacteria; phylum SAR324; class SAR324; order XYD2-FULL-50-16; family XYD2-FULL-50-16; genus JAHJRI01. Next base: position 3,542 of record JAHJRI010000388.1, read on the forward strand.
CGACCTGGTACAGACTGAAAAGGTGACCCACGTCGGGCTGGTCCCGACCATCATTGCCATGCTGCTTGAGTACAAGGACCTGCACAAATACGATCTCAGCAGCCTGATACGGGTGTCGGTGGGTGGTGGCGCACTGCCGCTGGGTCTCAAGAAAAAGTTTGAGCAGATCCTGCCCAATTTCAGGGCGATTTCGGGTTACGGGATGACCGAAACAGCACCGACTACCGTCACGGCCTTTGTCAAGAAGACGATGGTCGA
>JAHJRI010000389.1 GCA_018830885.1 bacterium
ACCCAATATGTGTGGGTACCTGTAAGCGGAAAGAGGTTGTTTGTTCAGAAAACCTTGGAAGCCAGGGATGGATTCCAGGAGCGCCAAGGATGGATGCATGCGTTTTTCTGAATAAATAACCTCTTGAAGCGGTTATGATCACAACCCCACATGTTTTTGGTGCACCCCTCAGCCATCAAACATCGTCAGACTTTCTCCAGATTTAAGGATGACTGCCATGGTATATCCCATATCTGCCGATTCTCATTTCAATCAAAGCGGCGAATTTTCTGGCAAATTTCTTCCACAATCCAGTCCGCCGTTGATGCACCAGAAGTAATGCCAACCTCTATTTTTCCCTTGAACCACGACGGGTCCAGCTGATCAGCGGTTTCGATATGGTAACTGTCAACATAAATGCGCGTCAACTCCACCAGTTTTTTGGTATTTGAAGAGTGAAAGCCACCGACCACAATCATGATATCCACTTGCTGGGCCAGTTTTTCAGCAGCCTGCTGCCGTTTTTTTGTGGGCGAGCAGATCGTGTTTTTGACTTTCACATCTGTACATCTTTGATAAACAAGGGCAACCAGTTCATCGAAACGCTTTTGGGAAAAGGTGCTCTGGCAGATGATGCCTATTTTTTCAGGCAGGTCCGTCTGATTGAGTTCGGCAACACTGTTGATGATGATCGGCTCCTTCATCCGGGAGGCAATCCCTTTGACTTCGATATGTTGTTTATCTCCCAGGATGAGTATTTTATAGTTCTCTTTCTCAAGACTGTTTCCAGCCCGATATATTGCGCTGACCAACGGGCAGGTCGTATCCACAATATTCAGATTGGACTGTTTCAGTTTTTCAAAATTTTCCAGCAGTGTTCCGTGAGCCGTAATGACAATCGGTTTGGTTTCTTGACCGGTTATTTCATGGACAATGGTTTTGCCCTTTTTTTCCAGTTCCCGAACCACCTGCTTGTTATGAATCAAATCCCCCAGTATATTCACTTCGCCATGCTGATTGACGATGTCCAGGGCTCTTCTGACACCCCAGCAGAATCCCTGGTCTTCAGCCACAATAATATTTTTCATGCTGTCACGATAACCCTTTTTCGGTCTAAAACACCTGCAACGATAATTACCGTTTTTGATTTCCTGCGTGGAATATGCAGCAGGATTTCCCATGCGGGTATTCCCTGTTCCGGGAGGTGTTTCCAATAGTGCTATTTTAACCCATGAACGAAGCAAAAACCAGTGCCGGAATGATGGATATCATTTTGAAAAATTTAAATATTCAAAATCATCGTTTTCTTGTTGTCAACGCTGGATTTATTTATCTAAATCTGCTATTTCCTATGGATAGTGCCAAAGAAATTAAGCAGGCTTGGGTGCTCCTTGGTTCAGGTAATAGAAGTGTTTTAAATCCAGACCTGTAAGGAATATTCCCGCTCGAGAAAATGACAGAAGGCAGATTTTTCATCTGATGACGACATATCTCAATTCTCCCCCATTCTGCGGGTTCGAAAAAATATATTAGATTCAGACATAATCAATCAGGGTGTGGCAGACAGGACCCTTGCTTCCGTGATTTATACAAAATTCAAGCTATCTAAAACCAATGCTCAGTTATTTAAAAAGAAAAATCGTAGGTTCGTTCAGTGATCGGGAACTAAAAAAGTACCGCCCTTTTCTAATCAAAACAAACGCCCTTGAAAGTGAAATTAAGAGCCTCAGCCAGGCAGAATGTATTGAAAAAATAGAAGACTTGAGGGCACGAGCAAAAAACGGCACGGATCTGGATGATCTGCTGCCTGAAGTATTTGCACTGGTTCGCAAAGCATCCGAGGAAACGCTTGGAGAGCGTCATTTCGACGTGCAGATCCTGGGCGGGATTGCACTCCATCGTGGTGAAATTGCTGAGATGAAAACCGGGGAAGGAAAAACGCTGACCTCGACCTTGCCACTGGTCCTGAACGCCCTTTTGGGGAAAGGGGTGCATGTGGTGACAGTCAATGATTATCTGGCCGAGCGTGATGCGAAATGGATGGGGGCTATCTATCAATATCTGGGGTTGACCGTAGGCGTTATTAAACACGGACTGACGGATGACGAACGAAGAGTGGCCTATGCTGCTGATATCACTTATGGAACCAATAACGAGTACGGGTTCGACTATCTGCGGGACAACATGAAGTTCGATCTCAAGGATTATGTGCAGCGGGATCACCATTATGCGATTGTTGACGAGGTTGACAGTATTCTGATTGACGAAGCACGAACCCCTTTGATCATTTCAGGACCTGCAGCTGGTTCAACAGAGCTCTATCACACCATTGACAGGGAGATGTACGGACTGATCCGGGAATGGCGAGTCAGTGATAACCCTGACCCGGAGCTTGTGGCAAAGCACCATGACATCGATATCAGTGAAGTCAAGAACTTTCTGCGCAACCACGAGGACCTGGATGTCATCATTCCCGGGGACTATACTCTGGAGGAAAAATCCCGCAACATCCAGCTGGCGGAGCGGGGGATTGAAAAAATGCAGACCCGGCTGACCGGCATTCTGAAAACATCCAATCTGTTTGATTTTGAAAATATTGAATTTCTGCATCATGTAAACCAGGCGCTGAAGGCGCATTACGTTTTCAGGCGGGACATCGACTATGTTGTTCAGGAAGGCAAGGTTCTGATTGTCGATGAATTCACTGGGCGGATCATGGAAGGACGCCGTTTCAGTGACGGATTGCACCAGGCCCTGGAAGCCAAGGAGCGGGTCCGGATTGAAAAGGAGAACCAGACCCTGGCGTCCATCACGTTTCAGAACTATTTCCGTCGCTACAAAAAGCTGGCGGGTATGACGGGAACCGCTGAAACTGAAAAGGACGAATTCATGAAGATTTATGATCTGGGTGTGGTTGTGATTCCCACCAACAAACCCATGATCCGTATCGATAATCCGGATGTCATCTATAAAACGGCTGCGGCAAAAAACCGTGCCATCCTGAAACAGATTAAGGATTTGTATACCGAGAAACAACCCGTACTCGTCGGGACGGCCTCCATCGAAAGCTCGGAGGTTCTCAGCCGGCTGCTCACCAAGAATAAAATTCCCCATAAGGTTCTCAACGCCAAGTTTCATGCCCAGGAAGCAGAAATTATCGCCAATGCGGGGCAGCCTGGAGCGGTTACCATTGCAACCAATATGGCCGGTCGGGGAACCGACATCAAGCTGGGAGAATCGGTGGCGGAAAAGGGGGGACTGTTTATTCTGGGTACGGAACGAAACGAGTCCCGCCGGGTGGATAATCAGCTGCGGGGAAGGTCTGGACGTCAGGGGGATGCGGGTGCCAGCCGATACTTTCTTTCCCTGGAGGATGATCTCCTCCGCATTTTCGGGGGCGAAAGAATTGCCAACCTGATGAATAAATTGAAGATCGATGAAGACGAATCCATCGAACATATCCTGATTTCAAGGGCGATAGAGAACTCTCAGAAAAAAGTGGAGGCCCACAACTTTGATATTCGTAAGCATCTGTTGGAATATGATGATGTGATCAATCGCCAGCGGGAGATAATTTACCGTCGGCGAAGAGGGATATTGGGTGATCACACTGCGAATATTTTTCTGGATATGCTGGATGACGTCCTTGAGAACCTGCTCCGGAATTATTGCAGTGAAAAGCATATTGACGCCTGGGATCTGGAGGGTCTGGAAAAAGAGCTGTTTTCCAGGTTTAAGCTGGATCTTACGGCAGAGATCGATAATCACAATTCATCTCGAGATGAGCTGTTTGACTGGATTTCGAAACAACTGACAACCAAGTACCAGGAAAAAGCGGATGAGTTCGGGGACTATAAAGAACTGGTTCTCAGGCAGATTCTGCTGGAGATCACAGATTCCATGTGGAAAGACCATCTGCTTTCTATGGATCACCTCAAAGAGGGGATCGGGATGCGTGGCTATGCGCAGAAGAACCCTCTAAATGAGTATAAAAAAGAGGGTTTTGAGCTTTTTGCCGACCTGATGGTACGGATCAGCGAAGAGTGTGTCAAAGCGTTTTTCCACGTCAGCATTGTCCAGGAACCGCCCCAGGAAATCAAGCGAAAACCCCAGGAGATGGAGATGATTCATGGTGAATTGAATCGGCCGGAACCTGCAAAAGTTGCGAAACAAATGCCAGCCCGCAAGAAAATGGAGCCGGGCAGAAATGATCCCTGTCATTGCGGCAGTGGTAAAAAATACAAAAATTGCTGTTTGAAAAAGGATCAGGACCTTGCTGAATAAGGTGCCGGATCAGACTATCCAGTTTTCTTTGGATCTTCCGCTGCTATGGGAGATCGCTGTGTGCAGGGTAAATGTGGACTTGCTTTACTAACCTCAATCTTTTTTATCAGTTATGACGACAGATTTTAGAAGCGTGACGCCCGTTAACATCGAAGAGACCATGCAGACCGCTTATCTGGAATACGCGATGAGTGTGATTGTCGGGAGAGCGCTGCCGGATGTCAGAGATGGGTTGAAACCCGTTCACAGACGGATCCTCTATGCGATGAGCAAGCAGAATGCGGCTTATAACCGGCCATTCCTGAAATCAGCGAGGATTGTGGGTGAAGTGATCGGTAAGTATCACCCCCATGGCGACAGTGCGGTATATGATGCCATTGTCAGAATGGTTCAGGAATTTTCTCTCAGGAATCCCCTGATCAATGGACAGGGTAATTTTGGGTCCATCGATGGTGATTCTGCAGCGGCCATGCGATATACCGAAATCCGGCTGCAGAAGATTTCCCAGGAGTTTCTGGAGGATCTGGATAAAAACACGGTCGATTTTATTGATAACTACGACGGCAGTCTGCAGGAACCAACGGTTCTGCCAACGAAAGTGCCCAATCTCCTTATTAATGGCTCTACCGGTATTGCTGTCGGTATGGCGACAAATATTCCGCCCCATAATCTGACCGAGGTGGTCAACGCCTTGATCTATTATGTGGATCGTAAAGACAGTTGTACTCTTGAAGAGATCCTGCCATTTATCCAGGGACCTGATTTCCCCACAGCCGGAATTATCCTGGGGCATGAAGGGATCATCAGTGCCTATAAAACCGGGCGCGGGATCATCAAGATGAGAGCCAGGACAGAGGTGGAGGCCATCAAAAACAGCTCCAGAGAGGCGATTATTGTCCACGAATTGCCCTATATGGTCAACAAGGCCCGTTTGATCGAAAAGATTGCTGAGCATGTCAAGGAAAAGAATATTGAAGGGATCCAGGATCTGCGCGATGAGTCCGACCGGAAAGGGATGCGGATTGTGATCGAACTGAAACGGTATGAAAACCCGGATACGGTGCTGGCCAACCTGTTCAAGCATACAGCCATGCAGAGCACGTTCGGAGCCAATATGCTGGCGGTTGTGGATGGACAGCCCCAGGTTCTGACGTTACTGGAGTTCCTGAAACATTTTATCAATCACCGGATCGATGTGATCATCCGCAGAACGCGGTTTGAGCTGAAAAAAGCCGAGGAACGGGCACATATCCTGGAAGGGCTCAAAATTGCTCAGGACAATATTGACAAGATTGTCAGCCTGATCCGTTCTTCAAAAAGCGGCCAGGAGGCAAAAGAGAGACTGATTGTTGATTTCCCGTTGTCTGAAATCCAGGCCCAGGCCATTCTCGATATGCGTCTGCAGAGACTGACCGGTCTTGAAGTGGATAAACTCATTGCCGACCTGAAAGAGCTGCACGAGAAAATTGACTGGTATAAGCAGATTCTGGCTGACAATCAACTGGTTTTGAACATTATCAAGGAAGAGTTGATAGCGATCAGGGACACCTACGGCAGCGAGAGGCGAACCGAGATCGTCGAAGGACAGAATGAGATTCTGCAGGAGGACCTGATACCGGTTGAGGAGATGGCGGTGACGATGAGTCGGAATGGCTACATCAAACGGTGTGCGCTGGACACTTACAGAGCCCAGAACAGAGGTGGCAAGGGAAAAATAGGCATGACCACCAAGGAGGAGGATATCCTTGAACACATTTTTATCGCATCGACCCATGATACCCTGCTGATTTTTACCAACTTGGGGAAAGTTTACTGGAAAAGGGTCTTTGAATTACCCTCGGCCAGCCGAACATCCAAAGGCAGGGCCTGGATCAATATCCTTCCGCTGGATGAGGACGAAAGGGTTATGTTCTGCACCCCCATCTCAGACTACGACGAGAACAGTTATATCGTCATGATTACACAAAAAGGGGTGATCAAGAAAACAGCGTTGCCGGCCTATAAAAATCAACGCACCAATGGTACCAAGGCAATCCTGATTGATGAAGATGATCGACTGGTGGCAGTTCGGTTATGTACGGATACCGACTTGATTTTTATTGCCACCAAACAGGGTATGGCTTTGAAATTTGCGTCCAGCACCTTGCGTGCCCAGGGGCGTGTAACAAGGGGATGCAGGGGAATCAAACTGAAAGCCGGAACGGATGACAGGGTCATCTCCATGGAGGTCGCATCTGATGACGGTACCATACTGACCATCACGGAAAACGGATTTGGAAAGAAATCGACTATTGACAGCTACCGCTTAGGAAGCCGGGCGAATATGGGTGTTATGAATATTCGCAGTAGCGACAGAATCGGCGATGTTGTGGGGTCTGTGATGGTTAATGATGAAGATGAAATCATGCTCATTACCCAGAAAGGGAAAGTCATCCGTCTTGCGGTCGATCAGCTCAGAAGCACGGGCAGAGTCACTCAAGGCGTAAGAATGATCAATCTGGACGAGGATGAGAGTGTGGTCTCTATCGCAAAAATCGCCTTTGATAAGGAGTCCTCCGACGAGTCGCAGACAGCGGAACTGTCCCCGGAACTGCCTGATCAGGCGGAGGATATTCAACCCATTGATGGTGGATCGGAATGAAAAGGGGTAAACTCTCTTTTTTTCAGGTTTTCAGACGACTGATGCTACTGCTTGTCGCCAGTCTGATCTTTATTCAGGGATGCCAGCGCGATGAAGCACAGCGGATCTTTGATAAAGGTCTGTCTTTATGGGAGGATGAAAAGTATGACGAGGCAATTCAGAATTTTGTGACACTGACCAATGCATTTCCGGAACACCCGCTGGTGGATGATTCTCTTTTCTGGATTGCGAATATTTATGAACATTACCTCAACAATCCGGAACAGACAATTCGGTTTTATCGCTCCCTGACCAGCCGGTTTGAAAATTCGGAATACCAGCTCAGATCCATGATCGGCCTGGGAAGAGTCCGTGCCCTGCAGGGGGAAGAGGGGAAACGCAAAGCCGTTCGTATTTTCAGAAAGCTGCAGAAACATCCTGAGTTGATTCAGAACTCAGATGAGTGGGTGAAAAACCAGTTCCGACTGGTTGAGCTTTTCTTCGATCTGAAACAGTATGAGCAGGCAAGGATTGAATGTAAGCAGGTTATCCTCAAGAAGACCGATTCAAAATCCGAGGCAAAAGCCTACTACCTGATTGGGAGTTCCTACCTGCTGGAGGGGAATACCGAGTTGGCGAAAATTACCTTTCAGGAGGTGGAACGGAAATTTGGTTTCAATAAGGTTTCCCTGGCTTCAGCCATCAGCCTGGCGGATATCTATGAACAAAACGGTGAGTTGAGTCTGGCGATTGCCGTGTATCAGACGCTCCTGGAGCGTCTGCAGCGGAAAGAGGTTTTTTATCAACTCGCGAATGATCGCATTCAGAAGTTGAACTTGCGGTTAAAAAAGACCAAAACGGGATAGCTACAGGGAGATTCCGTTTTTCTGTCCACCTTATTTGGGAGTGCCTTACAGTATGGGGCGAATCATCGCGGTTTCGAATCAGAAAGGCGGTGTGGGAAAAACCACCACCTGTATCAATCTGGCTGCATCAATGGCTATTCTTGGCAAAGAGATCCTGCTGGTCGATTTTGATCCCCAGGGAAACAGTACCAGTGGACTCGGCCTGGTTCCCAATGAATGTAACCGGAACATCTATCAGGCATTGATGGGGGATGCTCCCATTCAGCAGCAGATTCGGCCGACATCGGTTAAACGGCTCAGCATAATACCTGCAAACATTGATTTAACGGGGGCGGAAGTAGAGCTGGTCAATTCAGAAAACAGGGAAATGTGCCTGAAAACGGTACTTTTACAGGTTAAGAAGGACTATGACTATATTTTTATTGATTGTCCGCCCTCACTGGGTTTATTGACCGTTAACGCTCTGGTTGCGGCCGACAGCATTCTCATTCCCCTGCAATGTGAATACTATGCCATGGAAGGTATTTCGCAACTGCTGGTCACGATCAACCTGATCAAAGAGACCCTCAATCCAGATATCCGGATAGAAGGTATCTTGCCAACCATGTATGATGTGAGGAACAATATCTCGAAACAGGTGATTGAGGAGGTCAAACTGCATCTGAAAGGACATGTTCTGGAGACAGTCATTCCGAGAAATGTTCGGCTTTGCGAAGCGCCATCGTTTGGAAAACCCGTATTTTTTTACGATAGAACAAGCAAAGGCACGGTCAGTTACCTGCAATTGGCTAAAGAGTTACTGGAAAAGCACCAACAACCATCCAAATTATGACCAACAAACAACGCAAAGCACTGGGGCGCGGTTTTGGCGCGCTTTTAAAGGCTGTCGACGATAAGAATTTGGAAGCGAACGCTGCCAACATAGCGCAGATAGACATTGATAAGATCGGGTTGAATCCGAAGCAGCCGCGTCTGGAGATAGATCCGGAAACACTGGAGGGGTTGGCACAGTCTATTCGCATGAAAGGGGTTATCCAGCCGATACTTGTCCGGCCGACGAGCGACGGGGCGAACCGATATGAACTGGTTGCAGGAGAGAGAAGACTCAAAGCATCGCTGATTGCCGGGTTCGATAAAATTCCTGCTATAATAAAGCCGATCAAGGACAAAGACCTGCTGGAAATCGCCCTGATCGAGAATATTCAGCGGGATAATCTCAATGCTATGGAAGAGGCGAAAGCGTATTGCAATCTGTTGGAAGAGCACGGTTACACCCAGGAGGATCTGGCAAAGCGGATTGGTAAGAACCGATCGACCATTGCCAATCTGATCCGGTTGTTACAGTTGCCTGAAAATCTGCAACATGACCTGGCAAAAAATAGAATTTCGCCCGGTCATGCAAGAGCCCTTCTAACGGTAACTGACGAGGGCAAACAGACACAACTCCGGAACAAAATTGTAGAGGATCACATCTCCGTCAGAGAAGCGGAAGCGTGGGCACGCATGGAGAAGAAACCCGTTACCCAAAAGACCGTGAAAGCCCCCGAAGCAGAGATAACTTCCCAACTCGTGCTGAATCAGGATCGGTTGCGGGAATTGTTTGCAACCAAGGTTCGTATCAAACCCCGGGGTGACAAGGGGAAAATCGAGCTGGAATACTATAGTCGGGAGGATTTTAATCGTCTATATGCACTGCTGATCAAGTAAGTGCAACCGGCAGAGCCAGACTGACAGAGTGCAGTCCGGGCAAAACCGTTTGAAAACCGGCTATGGGCCAATGACCAGAGATAAAAATAAGCCAGGGTATTGCAGTGAAATTTAACAAGGAATTCAAAACAACCAGTTTTCTGTCGGAAGCCTGCGAGTTGAAGGGAAATCTTCATACGGTCGGGGGTATTCGCATCGATGGAAAAGTCACCGGTTCACTGAGCTGTCGCTCGACCATTTTTGTTGGTGAAACAGCGGAGATTGAGGCGGAGATTGTGACTCGCTCCATTGTTTCCGGGGGATCAATCATCGGTAATATTATTGCTGAAGATACCGTGCAGGTCAATCGACCCGGGTCGATCAGAGGTGAGATCAGAACCAGCCGTCTGGGTATCGAAAAAGACGTCTTTTTTAACGGGAAATGCCAGCTGTTAAGCCCGAAAAACAATAAGAAGCCAAAATCCAGCAGGCCCCGATTACCCAGAAAAGCGATACAAAACCGCGACTGAAAATCATCCGTTTTCCTGGAGCTTCTTCACGATTTCATCCAGGGACTGTTGCCAGGATTCCGCTGGAACCTGACAGGTCCCCACTCTTTCATGACCACCGCCGTTATAGTCCAGCATCAGTTTTCCCACATTGGTGCGGCAGGTCTGGTTCAATATACTGTGACCGACAGCCAGCACGACGGTCTGCTTGTTCTTCCCAGACATGACCCGGACTTCAATATTCTGCTCAGGGAAAATGCCGTAGACGAGAAACCTGTTTCCACAATAGATGGTTTCTTCATTCATCAGGTTGGTGACAATGACATTTCCCTTAATTTCGCAGCATCGATGGAGCATATCTTCAAAAAGTTGCTGTTGTTGGAAATAGCGGCGGGTTCGTTCCTGGATATCCGGCAGTGCCAGGATTTCATCGGCTGTTTTGGTGCGGCAGTACCCGATCATATCCATCATGAGTTCATAGTTGCTGATTCTGTAGTCCGAAAATCGCCCCAGTCCGGTACGTGGATCCATAATAAATCCCAGAAGAATCCATCCTTCCGCATTGATGATCTCTTCGGTGGTCAAATTGGCCGAATCGGTTTTGTTGACCGCTTCCAGCAGGGAAACAAAATGATTGCCGAATGTTGCTTCCCCGCCGTAATAATCCCAGATGACCTGTGCCGCACTGGCCGCATAATAGGATGCCCCCTCAAAACTGAGTTTTTCCAGTTCCAGTCGCTCTTCCTCACTGGCATGATGATCAAACCAGAGTCCACAGGATGCATGATAGGGTACATTGGCCAACACATCATTTGACGTCACGTTTACGGAGTCGTCCTGTAAATCCTTCGGATGAATAAACAAATATTCATCGACGATTCCCTTTTCTGATAGAAATACTGCGCAAACTAGACCATCGAAATCAGATCGTGTTAAAAGTCTCATTGACACCTCTTATCCTGGTATGAATGTATCTGGTAAACGGGCTCTCGTAAACGGGAGTCTAAAACAGAAGCATCTTCTTGATCATATTATAGAAGACTGTCTTCTGATGTGCAAAAGGATTTTGCGACTGCTGACAGCTGGGAAACGGGCTGATACAAAATGCTTTTTATAACCATGACCTTTACGAAGTGTTTAATATCTCAGTCTTTTATATGCATAACACTGTTCACAACATTTTGTAAATAATAAGCAGGGGTAATGGATGAAAAGAACGCATGTCCGATCCAACAAAACAGATCCGGGCTAATTTCATGTTGGTTTGCGTTATGCCATAACCGTTGATAAATGCCCCATCCGGTGAATCCATGTCCGTCCGGGCAAAAAGTGGAAAATTCCTTTTCAATCTCTATTTATTACCTTAGACTAATTTTCAACCTGACATAGTCCTCTTTACGGGGCTTTATCTATTCCGAATTTGCATCGTGTGTTTACCCTGCCTTCAGGATCTTTTGCTGAAGACAGGTGAGGATACTTTGTGTGTGAATTGAAACCCGATCTTGTCAACTATGCCAAAGTATTTAAGAGATTTTTACAACACCGGCTCACGTCTGTCTGTTGCGCTGTTTGAAAAAGCCAAAATGACAGAGCACACGTTTATGATCATTGTTGCGATCATCATCGGCGTTTTTGCCGGCTTCGGTGCCATAGGGATTCGATTGTTGATCAAAACCATCTCTGGTATTTCCTTTTCAGGTCCCGGATCCCTGCTTGAGAATATTATCGCCTCTGCCTGGTACATGAAGATCATTATCCCTGTTGTGGGGGGGATAATAGTTGGACCGCTGATCTATTTTCTGGCTCCGGAGGCGAAAGGACATGGTGTTCCAGAGGTGATGCAGTCCATTCTCTTAAAAGGCGGTATCATCAGGCCCCGAGTCGCTCTTGTCAAAGCGTTTGCTTCGGCGGTGACCATTGGAACTGGTGGCTCTGTGGGTCGTGAGGGGCCGATTATCCAGATCGGGTCCAGTCTGGGTTCGACGGTCGGACAGTTTCTCAAAATCTCCGGGGTCCGCATGAAGACGCTGGTCGGATGTGGCGCTGCTGCGGGGATTGCGGCCGCTTTCAATGCCCCGATTGCCGGGGCTTTGTTCGCTGTTGAGATTATCCTGATGGATTTTGCCTTTGCCCAGTTCTCCCCGATTGTCATTTCATCGGTTATGGCAACGGTGATATCACACAATTTTGAAGGAAATCTGGCTACATTCCAGGTACCGCACTATCAGCTCGTCAATCCCGTTGAACTTATATTCTACGTCGTTTTAGGGCTGCTTGCCGGACTAGTTTCCCATATCTTTATCAAAGTGCTTTACGCATTTGAGGGTTTCTTCGAAAACAAGGTTCCGGTACCTGAATATTTTCAGCCGGCCATCGGTGGGCTTGTGATCGGTATCACGGCTCTTGTGTTCCCGCAGATTATGGGTGTCGGGTATGACACGATTAACAACGCGCTGCATGGCGGCATGATCTGGTACGTTGCCTTTGCGCTTATTTTCGTCAAGATCTTTGCAACATCATTTACCCTTGGCAGCGGCGGGTCCGGTGGCATTTTTGCCCCGTCTCTGTTCATGGGAGCGATGCTCGGGTGTTTTTTCGGGACGTTTATCCACGGTGTTTTTCCCAGTATTACAGCCTCTCCGGGCGCCTATGCGCTGGTTGCGATGGGCGGTCTCGTTGCTGGAACAACACGTGCCCCCATAACAGCCATCATTATCGTTTTTGAGTTGACGAACGACTATAACATCATTCTCCCACTGATGATTACCTGCATCATCAGTACTATTCTGTCTTCGAAGCTGTCTCGGGAATCGATATATACGTTGAAACTGCTGATGCGTAAAATCAACATCAAAGGCGGTACAGAAATTAATGTAATGAAGTCGATTTATGTCAGAGATGTTTATCAACCACACTTTGAATCAATACCAGAGACAACAAATTTTATTGAAGTGGTTGATCATGTTATCTCAAAAAGGGATCCCTACTTCATTGTGCAGGACAACAAGGATCTACTGGTTGGCATTATTTCCATTCATGACATGAAGAGTTTTATGTTTGAAGCGGAGGAGCTGCAAAATCTTATTATTGCAGGCGATATCGCTTTAAAGGATATCGAAGTGGTCAGTCTTGATGAAGACTGTCATTCTGCCTTGGATAAGATGAGCAAGACCGGGTTCCTGGGGTTGCCTGTTGTTCAGCCAAATAACAAAAGAAAGGTTTTAGGAATGGTCTGGCAGAAAGATGTTCTGGATGCCTATCATAAAGAGATCGAAAGAAAAGATATCGCATCCACACTGGCAGATAAAATTCAATTGAGCAGCAGTCGTCGCGATGTTTATTTCATGGAGGGGTATTCCATATCCGAAATCCCTGTTCCAGAGCCCTTTGTGGGGAAATCCATCAGAGAACTGAATATCAGAGCGAACTATGGTGTTGATGTTCTGTCGATCCAACAACAAAAAAAACAAGGGGTCGCAATAAATGCCTTTCCCGATCCCAATCATGTTTTAGAATCAAACGACGTCCTCACAGTAGCGGGGTTAACCAGTAAACTCAACCTTATCAGGAACTTGTAATGAAGAGGGAGTGGTTCTGGTTTCAGGGTTCGGTGGCCATTCCCGGACCCGGGATACAGGTATGGAAATCCAAGGATTAAGCTATTGATATTTTCCCCAGTGTCATTTAAAATCCCATTAGATAAATCAAATGAGAGGTTGGGATGCTTGAGTTACGAATGATTTACTAGTTTTATTAGCAGTTTACACCATTGAAAAACAGAAGTGCCAATCTGAATCAAGGAGATTAAACCAGGAGTGCTATGGAAGTAAAGGTCATCAATAACCAGATCGAAAGTGCGATGCAGAAGTTGAAGCGACAATTGATCAGGGAGGGATTGTTCAAGGATCTTAAAAAGCGTCGGTACTATGCAAAGCCGTCGGTGAAAGCGAAGCTCAAACGTGAGGAGGCTGAGAAAGCAAAGCACAAAGACCGGAAACGGGCAGTTGCCCGGGGAAAGAATATCCTGTAAACACCCTTTCGCCCGGTCTGAGCAGACTCCTCCTTTAGTAGCTGCAGAGTTGGAACCGATTCCGTTTCAAGATGCATCCGACTGTATTATAAAACCCAATCCAGCCCCAGTTCGACCAATTTACCAGCTGAGGGATTGCCGGTTTCAGGGTCCCACCCCATCAGATTGTAATAGTGCCCCAGCATTTCAGCAAACCGTTCTCTGTCCACACATTTTCCTTTCGCTGGACCATCGGGCAGCGGTTGATACAATCTTTCCGGCAGCACATCATCCGTTCTTGAGAAACCGCGCTTTGCGTTGATCTGTTTCATCATGTTGGTTTTCCGTTCTCCCACTTTCATCAATTCCCAGAGGGTGCACTGCCAGCCGGTTGTATACAGCAAGAGATCTTCCAGATCCCGGTATGAAAACAGACTCCCGGGTCCCCACATGAACATGCAAAGTGTCAATGTATCCAGAAGTGAGTAGTAATGCTGGCTGTATGCCGTCATTCGGGCTTTGGCCAGATTGGTAGATGCCGCATCCCCAGACCCGAAAATCCCGAGACCACGGCAAAGATCATCGTTCTCGTTCAGAAACCAGTCGTGTTCTGCAGACATATGATCACCCCCGATGGGACAGGTCGCATACATCAGTGCCTGGCTGGGTTTAACCTGAGCCATATGGGCGGGCAGTCCCTGTCCTTTGGCATGGATAGCATAGTGTTCTGTTGCTTTCCCAAAGGTATTGATGGCATGTTTGAAACCATCTGCAAGGATATCGCCAATACCTGTGCGGGTTGCTATTTTCCGAATGAGATCGAACAGATCTTCCGGGGAGCCAAAATGCAACGTTTTACCACCGTTTTGTTCAGCCAGGAGAACCCCCTTCTCCATTGATTCCATGACATACGAAGCCATGGCGCCGGTGGTGATGGTATCCAATCCGAATTCATTACACATTTCATTTGCTTTGCCGACTGCAGCGGCATTCATAATGTCCAGATTGGAACCCAGCAGACTGAGGGTTTCAAATTCCGGACCACCGAGTTTGTCGTTAAACTGGTAAGGCGTTGTAGCACTGACCCGTTTTCGGCAGGCGACGATGCAACCGAAACAGGTAGCCTTGCCACTGCTGATGGTTTTTTCGATCGTTTCGGCATCCAGCTGAATATAATCTTGGTGGTAACTGCGACTGAAATTATGGGTGGCTGTATTCCCGTTTTTTGCCTGGATCGCGAAGACACCGGGGGTACCTGATTTTTTCAGAATACCTGGAAACCCGGCGGTCTCCAACCGCTCTTTTGCAAGTTTATTGAATGATTTCAGTTGTTCGGGGTTGGCAAAGTCAATGTTACCATCGCCTCTGACAGCCACTGCGCGAAGGTTTTTGCTGCCAAATACGGCACCCAGACCGGTGCGTCCGACGACATTGTTGCGATCTACCATCAGACTTGCAAATCGGACCTGTTTCTCTCCTGCGGGACCACACTGAATGATACTGAGTTTTGTATTCCCCAGCTCATCCGACAACCGATCAAACGTTTCACTGACTGATTGTCCCTGCAGCATGGATGCGTCCCTCAATTCGATATTTTCTGAACTGACATAGAGATAGCAGGGTTTTGCAGATCGGCCTGTAATCACGATGGCATCGATCCCCGCGCGTTTGATCATCGGGCCAATGCTTCCACCGGCCTGTCCTTCGCCGACAGCGCCTGTCAGGGGAGACAGGCTGACGACACTGCAACGGCTCACGCCTGTAACGGCAGGTCCCGTGGTGACACTGGGAGCGATAGTAATAATATTGGCGGGATCCATGGGGTCTGTGGTTCCTGTGGTCTCCTTCAAGAGATAGTACGCGCCGACAGCGCCACCCCCCATATAGGTGCGATAAAAGGCGTTCGCTACTGCTTCTTTCCTTATTTCCCGCGTCGTTAAATCAATCCGCAGTATAACGCCATGATAGCCATTGGCCATAGTGTAAACTCCTGAAATTCGATTGATAGATTTTTAACTGTTAAAACGACTCAACAGAACAGACCATCTGCAATGTCGACGCTGTATTTTCGACTGTCGCCAGACAGGCTTGAATAGATGGGTCGGGTATAAAAACACAAATATCGATACGATAAAGATTGTTGGGTTTCCCAGGGATAACCTCAGTATTGAGTCTCACAATATTGGCGTCAAATTCAACAAATACCTCGCTTAAACGCGCGACGAGTCCTGGATTATCACCACCTTCGACAAGAATTCGATGGGTAATCTGTGCGCTGGCAGAATGGGAGATCTGCAGGTCGAATGGCGCGACTCGAATATCAGCATTTTTTAGTTCCGGAAGTGCCCCCAATTGCTCTTCAAGATCGGTCTTGGTCACTGACTCCGGAATGCTGCATACCGCTGTGTATTCTGCACCGGTGCCGAGTACCGCAAAGTTTGTGTCTCCCAGATTGGCCCCCAGGTCAAATAATTTCCCTGTTATGGCTGATATTAAACCCATTTTATCCGGGCAAAAAATGGATATCCGAAATAGTGTACTCATAGAAATATCTGATGGCGGGTGATTTTCTTATTTCAATAATGAAAGCGAGTCAAATTAATCCGTTTTGCATACCGCAGATCCCTTTATTTCGAAGACGATTAAAAAAAATAGGTAACTATTCACCACTTTATCTGAGCAGAAGCTGAGACCTGTATGTAACTGAACGGATTGGGAGTGGTTAAGCATCACCAAGATAGCGATGTTAACGACCGCCCTCGGAAGACGGCCATGGATGGCCGTCGAGAATGAGTTCAATAACATACAGGTCTTAGCGTCTATGACTGAACCTGAATAGCTGAATAGATACAAAAATAGTATGATATCCCTTATCAGGAAAGCAACCGCTAATTCCTAATCTGCGATTGAGGATTCGCTCTGTATTTATCAGCAGGCCGTCTTCTGTGAATTGCCAATAACGCTGTTTATGCGGAGGATAACTGTTCCCTGGCATGGGAAAACATAGCATTTATCCATTACTTTTCAGCCCTCTGATAAATATTGCGATAATGTCTCTCAGCGTCTGCCATTCGTCCCCGGAAATCTCCTCGAGGTCAATCAGTATATCGGACTGGTGCTGTCGGAGTATCGCGTTTTGTTCTTTTATGATTTCGATGGCGGCGTTTTGAGTTTCGATAGTGGATATCAATATCTCAACCAGATTCCGAGCAGATTTGCTGGTCACCACACTTTCAATAGATAATTCAGGTGCTTGGCCGTCTTGATAATTCCCTGGAAACTGGTTTTTCTTTCTGCTAGGCGGGCCCTCGATTGCGGTTGTGCGTTTAACCCCACCGGATTGTGACTGTTTCCAGATAGAGTGATATGCACTGATGGAAGATGGGTTAATACCGGGTAGCGCATTCTTTAGTTCGCGATAGGTCGCCTGGGGGTTGCAGTCAAGATATGTGAAAACCACATCTTTTACACTGTTCTTTTTTTTCAGGTCAGGTCGTGCTTTACGCCATTGGTAGTGATAGTTGCTGATAGACACTTTGTTGACATCCGGAAATGCCTGCTGAAGATCCTTTTGTGTTGCATCCGGATGTTGATCGATAAATGTGAAGATCCTTTGTCTGATACTATTTCGCTTTCCCACGGATGGAGTGCCCTGATCTTTCTTCCACTGCCTGGAATAGTTCCAGAGGGACTTTTTTTTGGCACTTGGAAAGAGGGTGATCAGTTCCTCTATCGTTGCTTCAGGGTGGTGGTTCATATATTCAAAAATCTGTTTTTTCATATTCATGCGCACCTCCATCGAGTAATTAGCAGCCAGTACCTCTCAAGAGAAGTAACCTCTTCTCATGCATTCGATTTCTGTTATCTTCATGAAACGTCACGGGCAGTGATTTTTTTTTTGTTGCCTGTGGACTCGAAACAGTATTCCGTATACCAATACATTCACCAATAGAACTGCAAATCCCAATAAATATTGAATGTTCCTGGTTAGCGACGCGGGATATAGAATCGGTAGAAGATAATAAGAGATAAAATCGACATTGTAGGCCGATGCTCCGGCCTTGAGGCGGAAGTAGTTTTCAAGTGGTGTTAATGGGCAGATCCAGCCGGAACATTCAATCGTAATACTCCAGGCAACAGCCGGCAGGTGCACCCAGATCATCTTCTGCCACTTGAAACAAAAAACGCCCCCGATAATCACAAAACCCACAAAGAGGAAATGCAGGATGACCAATCCAGAAGCAAGAAATTGATAGTGCATGGCCGTGTAAGTAGATTGATAATATTGATCGGTCTCTTATTTTGGTCTTTCACTCTGAATGCATGCTACACTGGACAAAATTCGCTCAACCAATTTACCACGGGTTGCATGAATATTCAAGCCAAACACATTTCTTACTTGAAAAATGGGCTGGTATAACCCTGACGGACAGCTGCTTCAA
>JAHJRI010000390.1 GCA_018830885.1 bacterium
TCGGTTTAATCGCGGGTCCGGAAAGCCCGCCGGTACGGTTGGCCAGCTCCGGTTTCCGGGTTTCAATATTGATCGCCATGGCCGGATAGGAGTTCATGATAGAGATCGCGTCCGCGCCGCAATCCTGGGCGGCTTTCGCAAACAGAGCGATCTGGGAGACATTGGGCGCCAGCTTGGGAATCACCGGCTTGTCGGTTTTTTTCCGCACTGCCTCGATCACTGCGGTGAAAGCCTTCAGGTCGGTACCGTACAGGGCACCGCCCTCCTTGATGTTGGGGCAGGAGACATTGACCTCGAAAGCGGACACCACGGATTCGGGGGAGAGGATTTCCACCACGCGTCCATAGTCTGCCACGGTTTTTCCCCAGACATTGACGATCACCGGCAGGTCATACCGGCTCAGAAAGGGACCGTAGGTTTCGATAAACCCCCGGGCGCCGGGTCCGGGCAGCCCGATGGCGTTGAGCATGCCGCTGCGGGTTTCAAAGGTGCGTGGGGTCGGGTTGCCTGAATGGGGCTCGGCACTGATGCCCTTGACGGTAATGGCCCCCAGCCGATTGAGATCCACCAGTTCGGCGTATTCCGGCCCGTAGCCGAAGGTCCCCGATGCGACGGTCACCGGGTTCTTCATGTTGAGACCACCGATATGGACAGCCAGGTTCGGCTTGATGTCACTCATCCCAGATAATCTCCCTTGAATTGAACACCGGTCCCTCTTTGCAGCACCGTGCCCACTGCCACCCATTTTCCGGCTCTTTGCGCTTGATCACGCAGGTCAGGCAGGCACCCACGCCGCATGCCATGTGGCGATCCATAGAGAGCCAGGCGGTAAAGTTCCCCCTGACGGCGCGGTCGCCGATCGCCCGCAGCATCCCTTCGGGGCCGCAGGCAAAAAGCTCGATCCCGGGATCCCCCTCCGCTGAAACCGCCCGTTCGGTCAGCCACCGGTCAAAGCTGTCCGTCACCAGGCCGCGGGTTCCCAGGGATCCGTCTTCGGTACTGACACGAACCTCCCATCCCAGGGCTTCAAATTCGTCGACACAGAGAATGTCCACCGCCTGTCGGCCGCCGAAGAAAACCAGCCCTTGTTGAGCAGCCGTTCTGGCGTGAAGGTAGAGCGCCGCGGCCCCGTATCCGCCGCCGATCAATACCGGCGTCATCCCTTCCTGGCAGGCGGGAAAGCCGTTTCCCAGCGGACCGGTGATATCCACGGTTTCGCCGGGCACCAGGCGTTGCATGGCTGCTGTGCCTTTGCCGACAACTTTGTAGAGCAGGGTAAGGGACTGGCTGTCAGCCTTGTAGACACTGAAGGGTCTCCTCAGGACCGCCTCGCTGAGACGGGGAGCCAACAGTTCAATAAACTGTCCTGGCTGGACGAATGGGGCGATGGCCGGGGCGGACAACTGCAGAACCCGGTACGCTCCCTGTTGCAGACGGTGATCCAGTATCCGGGCTGTTTGCTGTTTCATACTGTCTGTCTGGTTCCGGTGCCGGCGGCGGTTTGCTGAAATGATGGGGCGCACGTTCGTATCTGGTATCCAGTTTCACCTGGAACGGAAAAGGATGTCAACCGGTTTTCCCGGCCTGCGGGGTCCGGCAGCGACTTCTGTCCGGGAGTCTGCGGAGCGGGGTCGCTCAGATAAAATAGACGGTACTCAGGGCAATCCCGTACTGCCCGGCATAGTAAAACAGGAGATTGATCCGGTTGTAGGCAAAGGGTTTTTTGAAACGGTTGACGGCCAGGATGACGTCTGAAATATAGAACAGGGCAGCACCGGTGGAAAGTAGCCAGGCCTGGGTCGGATTGAAAAAATCGCCGTCGAAAGTCAGGACCGCGCTGTTCAACATGAAACTGATCACCACCACATAGAATATCACCGGAATCTTCATGCTGCCCAGTCCCGAATGGAGGAAGGCAAAAATCAGCAGGCTGATCAGGGTGATGATACCGGTAACGAGAAATCCCCTGAAGAGAAAACCGTTGTAAACGACCAGGGTGGCGGCATAGACCCCGTGCCCGATCAGAAACAGCACCAGGCCGACGAGAAACGCCTTTTTCGACTCGAACATCAGGGCCATGTCGCCCCCGAAACAGAACATCAACCCCAGGAGGATGGCTGCCTTGTAAGGTTGGTTTCCGGGATCCATCAGGAGGGCGATCAGGATAATGAGAACCAGCAGGCTGGATGAGAGGGGTTTCAGGACATACCGTTGCCTGCGGTTGTTTCTGAATTCCGCACGGACCAGCATGGGGACCGTGATCAGCATCAAAAATCCGATTCCATATACTGCACTCATCTTTCTGTCTCCCTGATGGGGGTTTGACTGACGCTGACGAAGCCGGCAGGGTCCTGTATGCGCCCCGCTGATTCCGGATGGGGGAAAAAAAGGGTTGCAATTTTCAAGCGAACGGCGACAATTCATGAATGGCTGTTTTTTTCCCGCGGCGGATTGCCGGTTGGAAAAGAACGGTCAATCCCGGCCTGCGGTGATCTGCCGGCTGCGATACTTACCTGGATATAAAGGGGTTACACCCGGTTTGTCAATTTTTTGGTCACTGTTCACCACTTTTTCTGAGCAGACGCCGAGGCCTGTATGTGATAGCATTCACAAGACTCGCAGCGTAGAACGTCGAGAATGAGTTCAATGGCATACAGGTCTTAGCGTCTATGGCTGAACCTGAATGGATACATTTTTTGTTTAGAGGAACATGATGAAACACCTGAGTTGGATCCTGATGCTGTTTTTCAGCCTCAATGCCATGGCAGAAGAAATTGGCAGTGTTGACACCGCATTCAAGCTTGTCGGCGCGAACCACAAGATCGTGATTGAGGCCTTTGACGATCCCGTGATCAGGGGCGCAACCTGCTACCTGAGCCGGGCCAAGAAAGGCGGTATCAGCGGTTCCCTGGGCCTGGCCGAAGACACCGCCGATGCCTCCATCACCTGCCGCCAGACAGGACCCATCGTCCTGCCGGAGACTATTCTTTCAGGGAAAAGCAATGGTGACACGGTTTTCAAAAAAAGCATCTCCCTGTTGTTCAAGACACTGCAGGTGGTTCGTTTCTATGATCGGAACAGAAACGTCCTGGTATATCTGACCTACAGCGACAAGCTGATTGAGGGATCTCCCAAAAACAGTATCTCCACCATTGCCATCCAGGATTGGAGCCTGCTCAGCAAATAGGCTCGGATCCGTCACCGGGGCCGGCGGGAGCACCTCCCCGGCGATTGGCACAATGTGCGGCGGTCGGCGAGGGGCCGCCTTTTTGCCGGGAACGAATAACCATTGCTGATGAGATAAGATGATTGAATTTCAAACTCAGGCAGTCGACGAAAAAAGAAAGTCGCTGATGACCGGGGTTGTCGCTGATATCAAGGCGTGCCTGCGGACGGTAAAAAACCTGGAGACGGATCTGAAAACCCTGGATCAATGGGTGGATACGGTTTTTCAAACCGCGGTGGATGTCAGCGCAACGGATCCCAGGGAGCCACAGCCGGTTCCGCCGATGACATTGCCACCTGGGCTGGGTGCGTTGATCATCGAAAAACTGATGGATGTCCTGGGGTACGCCTACGCCTTTCAGGACAGCGGACTTTACTATCTAAGCGATGTCGGCACCGCATTGGGATGTGAGACCGCCTTTCTGAGGTCCGCGCTGGACAGAAAACTGGACGCACTGAGAGACGAGTTTTCCCAGTTACTCCTCAAGGAGCTGGACCCGACCCATCGCCACTGGTGCGCCGTCATCATCCTCAAGACCATCCTGGCTGACGGGGTCATCCACCCTTCGGAAAAAGCCTATTTCAAGGTGATCAACACGCTGCTCAGCGACAGTCCCAAAACACCGGCCGAGCTCATTGCGGTTGCCGAAAAGATCGAGACAATCCCGGAACTGAAACTGGACCCGGAGATCGTGCGTGTCCTGATGTGGCATATCGTTGCCATCGCCATGTTTGACGGGGAGTATGTCGGCCAGGAGGCAAAATTTGTCAAGGAGACGGCCCTGGCGCTCCAGATCGATCCGTCGAGAATTGATGAGATCATCCAGCCGGTGGCCGCCACATTCATGGTGATTCAAGCACTGTATCCAAACCAGTAGCAGGTCGAACAGACGCCCGCCATCCGGCGGGAGTCAGTCGACAGGTGCTGGTATCTGCCCGGTTTTCGTTCTGCACCGGTTACCCAGTTCTTTGTGTCGAGGAGATATGAGTCGCTTTATCATTAAGTACCGGATTGTCCTGATTGTTCTGCTGGTGGTGATGACAATACCATTCGGGTTCAATATTCCCAGGCTGACCCGTGATGCCAGTGTATCCTCCCTGATACCGGAATCCCACCCCGATTACACCTTTTCCGGGAAGATGGAGGAGATGTTCGGCGCGGTGGACCAGGTGGTGATCGGGATCTCCTCGGACAAGGGTATCTATACCGCCGACGCCCTGGCAGCGATCCGGGATCTGACCCGGTTCTGTGAGAATCTCGAGGAGATCGACCCGGACGACGTCATCAGCCTGACCAATATCGACGATATGCGGGGCAGCGACGGCGAGTTGATCGTTGAACCCATGCTCGATGAGGCCGCCCTGGAATCCCTGGATGAGACTGCTATCAATGACCTGAGGGAAAAGGTCCGGCGCAACCCCCTCTTTCGGGGCAAACTGGTCAGCGAGGATGAACGCAGCGCGGTGGTGCTGGCCGCGGTCCTGTTCGAAATCTCCCTCAAGGAGGAGGTCCTGGCCGCTTTGAAGTTCAAATTTCTGCAGAAGATTGCCGAACTGGAAGCGCAGTATCCGGATGTCCGGTTTCATTTTTCCGGTCCGGCCATGCTGAAGGCCTACATTACCGAGTACATGCAGAAGGACCTGCAGCAGCTTTTCCCGCTGGCGATCCTGGTGGTGGCCGTCATTATCCTCTTTATCCTGCGCAGTTTTACCGGCATGCTGATGCCGATCCTGGTCACCCTGTTTGCGGTTGCCTGGACCTTCGGTCTCAAGGCGATCCTCAACTCCCCCATCACCATTGTTGAGACGGCCATCCCGGTGGTGCTGATCGCCATCGGCTGTGCGGATGGCATTCACATCATGAGTGAATTTTTCGGGTACTACCGCAGGGGGATGAACGCCCGGTCGGCGGTTGAAGAAACCATGCGGGTGCTGACATTGCCGGTGATCCTGACCTCCCTGACCACCGGGCTCGGATTTCTGTCCCTGCTGACGGCGCCGGGGGTCTCCATCAAAAACATGGGGGTGTTCCTGGCGTTCGGGGTGATGGTGGCCATGGTGTTTTCACTGCTGTTTATCCCGGCCCTGAGTTCGTTTTACCGCAACCGCAAAACCGGCTCCCGGAAGCCTCCCGGCAGGGAGAGCGGTCAGCAGGCGGCGGATCTGACCACGTCCCGGTTTTACCGGTTTTCCTATCGGGTTGGGATCCAGGTGATCCGCTTCAGGAAACCGATCGCCCTGAGTGCCCTGCTGATGCTGTCCATTTCCATCCTGGGGATTGTCAACACCCAGGTGGAGTCGGACGAGGTGAGATACCTGCAGAAGGACAGCCCTTTCAGGATGGCCACCGAGGCCATTCAGGCGGACCTGGGCGGTATCACCAGCCTGGATATAATCATCGAGGGCAGAGAGAAGGATTTCTTCAAGCAGCCGTCCGTGCTGAAAGCGATGGAAGGGCTCCAGCGCTACTGTGAGCAGGACAAACTGGTCAGCTATTCCCTCTCCCTGGTGGATCTCCTGAAGCGGATCAATTTTGTGCTGCACGACGACGACCCGGCCTTTGACCGGCTGGCCGAAGAGACCGAAACGGTCAATTATCTCAGGACGGAAATGGTGGATGGGCAGGAACAGCAGGTGGAGAAAACCGACCAGGTCAGCGGTTTTCTGCAGAATGCCCAGTTTCTGCTGCTGTATGAGATGAGCGGCGGCGAATCCATCGATCAATATGTGGACAAATCCTTTCGCACGGCCCGTATCAACGTCCGGCTGCGGGATATGAGCAGCCGCGACCTGAAAAAGCTGCTGGCGCGAATCCGGCCCTATATCGATGAGCACTTCGGCGACCGGGCAACGGTCCGATTTGCCAATCATTACCTGCGGGTGGTGATGATGGACCTGATTATTGACAGCCAGATCTACAGCCTGATCACCGTGCTGGTGACCATCACCATCCTCATGACCCTGATCTTCCGCTCCCTGGTTGTGGGCCTGGTCAATGCGCTGCCGGTGTTTATCGCGGTGCTGTTCAATTTCGCCATCATGTGGCTCTTCGATGTGACCCTGAACGTGGGAACCTCCATCATCGCCTCGGTGGGCATGGGTGTGGGGATCGATTATTCGATCCACTATTTCACCCGTTTCCGGCGAATCCTGGCAAGTGGCGAAGACTACGACGAGGCCCTGGTAAAGGCGGTGGCCGAAACGTCCCGGGCGATCCTGTCCAACGCCGTCGCCGTCGGGATCGGTTTTCTGGTGCTGCTTTTTTCCGAATACCTGGTCATTGCCAACGTCGGCTGGATTACCGCGGCCTCAATGTTTACAACCGCCCTGGGCTCCCTGGTGGTTCTCCCGGCGCTGCTGTCGCTCTTCAAGCCGGTGGTGAAGACAAAATGACCCTCCCCCGAGCGCTCACTCCGGCTGCTGGATCACCTGAAATCCCCGCAGCCGGTTCAGGGCGGAGGCCAGTTCAAAACTTCGGAACTGGGCATAGTGACCCGAAATTCGGTCCGAGAGAATATCAAAGCCCTGCGTCTCGATGTCGCGGATGACCCGTTCGACCATCTCCCTGAGCGTGGTGGTTCCATCCATATACCGTTTGGCATAGTCCAGCGCCTGGCCGATGGTTTTCGTCTGGCTCAGCTCGACAATCTGTTCGACATCGGTCAGGTCGACGGTCTGGCTGCCAAAGACGAACCGGTGGACCTCTTTGGCATAGATGCTTTTTTTACCATGAACGTTACAGGGATTGACACTCTCCTGGAGCGGGATCCGCTGCCGGGGCGAAATGGGGTAGCCGCTGTCTTCGGCTGTCCGTTTATCCGGGAAGGACGCTGCGATCTGCCGGGCATTGTCGGTGACGTCCCGGGCCTGATACCGGATCATCTGCACCACTTGGTCCGCCACCTCAAAATAATCCCCTGCACCCCCCAGCACCAGGATGGTGGATATTCCTTTTTCCAGGTACAACTGCCGGATTTTGTCGATAAACGCCGTGATCGGTTCGTCGGCCTTCCGGACCAGCGCCTGCATTTTCTTGTCCCGGATCATGAAGTTGGTCGCACAGGTATCTTCATCCATCAGGAAAAGCCGGACCCCGATCTCAATCGCCTCGATGATGGCCGCCGCCTGGGACGTGCTGCCGCTCGCATTTTCCGAATTGAAGGCCGAGGTGTCCTTCTGAAACGGGAGGTTGCGGATGAAGGGGGAGATGTCCGTTTTTTGAATGGCCCTGCCACTGTAAGCACGCACTTTTACGGTTTGCGGAAGCGAGATACACAGCTCCCGGCCGTCACCGGGGATGTGATTGTAGATGCCCGCTGAGATCGCTTCGAGCAGTGTTGATTTCCCATGGTATCCCCCCCCGACAATCAGGGAAACCCCCTGCCGGATGCCCATCCCGGATACGGACCCCGCATGGGGCAGCCTGAATGTCACGCGCATGCTTTCCGGGGAAACAAAGGGAATCGCTGTTTCCGGGTTCAGCGGCTGGTCGGTGGCACCGTTTGCTCTGGGCAGCATCGCCTGATCGGCGATAAAGGCCACCAGGCCGGCCGGCGCCAACTGCGAACGCAGCGCTTCGGCATCCACAGCCGTCCGGATGTGCCGGTCAAGCATGTTTCTGTCGACATTTTCATCGTAAAGGGAACGTCTCACGATCTCGGGAAGTTCCTCCAGGAGCATGGCGGCCGCAACTGCCCCATTGATCTTTCTGCCGGCCGCAGGCAGTCCCAGAAAGCATCGCACCTCTATAACGGCTTCGGTGATGACCACGCAACTCCGGTCCAGGATCGCCTGACCGGGTTGGCCGATGGTGATCACCCCGCTGTATCCGGTGCCGCGTCGACCTTTTGAAATGTCCTCGCAGGCACTGCTGAAATGTCGGGTCAGAAAATCCCGGAACGCGATCTCCTCGATGGTTGACTCTGGCTGAAAGTTGACAATACCCGGATCCTGCCGCTGGACCTGGATGCGATAGATACCGGTATGGGGAGGTGCATAGGGGTCCTTGGGGATCTGGTCAATGAAGAGGTTGAAACCGGGGTAGCTGTATGACCCCTTGATACTCTGATAGGCGCCGTAATCTCTGCCGTCTATCGAACCGGCCTTTTGCCGGAGACTCGCGCTGGGGTTCATGGTCAGGCTCACTTGAATTTGAAAATTCTGGCATTGGGATCTTCGAAATTCTTTTTGCAATGCGCCATCTCCGTTTCAATTGCATCGAAGACAGCCTTCAACTGGGCGTCATCCCACTGGTAGACCTTCTTATTGGCCAGCTGGGAAAGACTCCTGATACTGTTCAGTACGTTCTGAACCCGCTTCTCCGCCACGCGCACGAAGCGTTCTGCCTTGCTCTCTTTTTCCATGGGATAGCAACCCTCAGTCTGATAGGCTTTCGCAAGTGGCATCGTGGCATCCCGGTGAAGCCCTAAATGCATCAAAGAAAACACGATGGCCTGAAGCGACAGCAAAAAATATGTATATTTATGTTAATATTTTAAAAATATAATAAAAATATATCACAAAAAATATAAAAAATAAACTAAAAATTTTATTGCATATGATGCTAAAATCACCTTTAAAGCATCCAACTGCCATGGACATTTCTCGCGTTGAAGGTGCCTTTTATCCATTGTCACTGACCTGTATGCCAATGAAAACAGAATTATCAATCGATCCAAAAACACATCCAGCAGTCAGAACCGGTGACCTTTGTATGAGAATAGCATCATGGAAGCGACTGGTGTGAAGCCGTTTCAGTTGATTAGACGCGTTTCTAGATGATCTTGGCGAAATGGAGCGATAGAAACCCCGCCTGTCAGAGCGAAGCGAGTTGGGGTGAGAAGCGAAACTTGCAGCTTCGAAGAGCGACATGAGCCTTAGATCATCTTGAAATAAGTCTCCCAACTGAAAGGGGTTCATATCA
>JAHJRI010000004.1 GCA_018830885.1 bacterium
AACCTTTTCCCCGTTGAACCTGAAACTTTTAGGCAACCTGACCGCTTGACTGTCACCGTTTTTGAATAGTTTTGCTGTTTTCATACAGAACTGTGGAAACGAATTTCGTTATCGATCAAACCAAATTGAGTGATTTAATATATATTTTAAATATAGATATTTATTTTTTAGATGGCAAGCTAAAGTTTTTAAATTCGTCATTCAGAATTTGCTTGATGGATTCAACTGTTAAAGCACTTTAGCCATTGTCGCTTCGAATATTTGAGAACAGATGCTGTGATTTGACATACAATTGCCGTGAGAATTTTACAGCATCTTTGAATATACCAGTGGGTAATGATATTTTAAACCGTTTCTGCTGAAATCGTAGGTGAAGATCAAGCGGTATTATAGACCTGAAGTGGTAACTGGACCTGTTGGATTTGCGTACCAGGAAAGTCTGAGAAAACGACATTATCCCGTTCAAGTATGACAGTTGAACGGGATATTTAAGGTAAGTCTTTCAGGTTACATAAGGAGTGGTGGAGGCTATGGGAGACGCTACCACAGAATGGAGTAGTGCTTCTGATAGAAAGATTTTACACGATTTCATTGTTCGATGAAAAACGCCAGTTTTTGAAAAAACGTGACTATGCGTGTGACCAGCCCGAAATGAGTCATGTTATTGTTTTCATCCCCTAATTTTCTTTTATTTCTTGAGCAAACACAAACACAATCCAAAATATAAAGACGGATACTATTCACGAAAGCCCGTTTGGTATATTTTAATTGACCCAAATAATCAGGGAAAGATATCATACAATGTAACACATAGTAACTTAACGTATCCGCAGAGAGTATATAATGGGAACAACAAGCATCAGAATTAAGCCCGAATTGGCCGCCCCCCTGGAAGAACTGGCAGCTGAGATCCAGAGAAGCAAGAACTGGTTGATCAACGAAGCTATCAGAGAATACCTGGAGAAGAATCGTATTGAAGCAAAACGTTGGGAGGATACACTTATGGCTCTTAACTCAATAAAAGAGGGGCGCGAGATCCCATCGCAGGATGTTGAAAAATGGTTGGAGAGTTGGGGAAGCGAGCATGAACTGAAGCCGCCTCAACCATGAAAATTGTCTATTCTCCAGAATCTGTCGAAGACCTGCAGAGACTAAGAGAGTTCATTGCTGTTAAAAATGAACCAGTAGCGGGCCGAATAGCTACCGCTCTATTGGCTGCTATCAATAAGCTGAAGACCTTCCCTCAGAAAGGCACCGTTGTTAAAGCAGCAAAATCTCAACACATCCGGGACCTGTTTGTCGATGATTACATCGTACGATATTTGATCTCAGAAAAATCGATATATATTTTAAGAATTTGGCACCAAAAGGAAGACTGGAAATAAAACGGTTTGTTATTCCGTTTATCCTGTTTGGTCGTATCTATTCAGTTCAATTTCCGCTCAGTCCCGAATGTATTGTGTTTCAAGAACCTTGGAAGCCATGGATGGCTTCCAGGAGCTCCAGGAGGATTCATGCGTTTCTTGAAACACAATACCTTTGGGGCGTATACAGGTGAATAGTTACGTTTGGTCAAAATATTATTTTTGGTCCAATCCCTTACCATTGGCTTAAAGGACACGGTGTGTAATCCTGTCAAAATCCTTGCTCCTGTCAGCCTTTAATCCTTGCTCCTGTCAGCCTTAAAAAAAAGAATTGACAGATACGACCTTGAGATTCGAAAGTCCGATTGCCGGGCATCTCCGATGCTGCTGAGCGGGCAGCTATCTGAGGTGCCCTGTTTCATCAAGACTTTTAAGGGAATGGACACCGGAACTGGAAGCCATGAAGCGGCTGATACCCGTGTAGTAAGGGACAATTCTGAACGGCGCTAAAGGTTTTATCCATTCCATCATCGGTCATTTTCTTCCATTTATCTGGGCGATTTGCTTTGATCTCCTCCATGGGAATATACTCAGACGCATGCGTGTCGAATTCGGCAACTCCCTACTCTATCCGAGGATCCAGGTTTTTTGCCTTAACCAGTGGCTCCGCAGTCAAATTGCCCGTCTCATCAGGCTACAGTAAATGGTGTCCAGATTTTCTTACTCCATCCATTCCGCCATTTGTTTTGCCTGTTTAATGCATTCCGAACTCAATGCAGGATCGGCCGGGGAACCATTTTCTTTATCCACAGTTAGTGGTAATCCGTGTCGAATGATAATCAGTTCCATATTCAGATCTTATAACTATCGAGTTTGTTCCAGATTGTCTTAATTTCCGCTTCATCCACATCAAAAACGGTCTGATTGGGACCTACACCCTCTGTTCTGATGAATGCCGGATCCGGTTCGTTTGCTGAATGAAATTGGGATCCTTCGTTGAACTTCAACTCAAATCTCAAAGTTTCCTTACCAATCTCGACAAGATCATCAACAGTCACACTTGCAGCATAGCGGGCGTTTATCAAATCCTTTAAGAAACCAAACAACGTTGCCTTATCCGGAGGTGCGGCCAGCATGCAGTAGCCGAGGGCGGCCATCGTAGCGTACATTATTTGAGCTTCCAGCGAACGTCCCACCGAGCCATCCTTCTTGGAGAATTCATCATAGCTGATACCTGCGGTGTGATCTGCGCCCATCGGACTGATAGCGTACGACACCCCGGTTGGTTTGGTTGTACGCGGATCATGGCCTGGAATAGCCTGTCCCTTGAAGGCCGGGCTTCTATCAATTCAGAGGGCTTTGCAGATTGCCACAACACCGTTTGCCAATGTGGCGCCGAATTTGGTGTCCTGTTCAATTTCATCCAGCAGTGCCAGAGCGGATGCTGCATCTCCCATCTTCATCTTGCCTGCACTCGCAGCAACTCCCATGGCACTTCCCAGTTCGATAGAGTCCAGGCCAATATTATCGACAAGATAATCCAATTTAGCTACGACATCCGGATCGACAATTCCAAAGAATGAAACTGTTGCTTGAATTCAAAATCCTTTAATATAGTATTAATTCCGGCAGTTATGACCGAAATACCATTGGTGTATTATAACCCGTCGGTTAGCATGGTCCCAAAGACAAAGATGCAAGTATTGGTGAAGCATTTGCTATCCCGTTTATAAGAATATTTCTAAAGATCTCTTTGGGCCGGATTAACATACAATTCAGGATGATGATGATGAAAATACTGCAAAAACCTTATAAGAAACAAAACAACTTGTTCTGTAATATTAGGCAATTGTAAAATTAACATTCCTGAGAATATTCGCAGAAAATATTACGGTTTTTGTTTCTCTCATTTAACAATGGGTACGCCCATAGTTTTGCTAACCGGACATTACTGATTTCCACCCATTTAAAGAGGTGCAACCATGCTGACAGATAGAACTGAAGGCTCCCTAGACTTGAAGTCGAGGGGTTCGCTTTTCGGCTAAAGCCGACTCAAGGATCAATCGAGTTTGCTTCGCAAACGTTAACATCCCTCATTAGCTCATGGTCTTTGACCATTTCGCTGATTATACTTCGCCTGAAGGCGAGGGGTTTGAACCATCCCCGAAAGGGACACTAAGGTAGAAGATGTGATTTACTCGACGACTACTG
Organism: bacterium; assembly: GCA_018830885.1. Lineage (GTDB taxonomy): Bacteria > SAR324 > SAR324 > XYD2-FULL-50-16 > XYD2-FULL-50-16 > JAHJRI01. The sequence goes on from JAHJRI010000004.1 coordinate 3,576, forward strand.
TCTGCAAAGAGCAGGTTTCAAAAATCGCCAGGAATATCGTATTGTCGTCGAATTTGCCACAAACCGCATCCGGTATCCACCTGAAGCGTTATTGCTAGCCCTTATTTTTTCCCTGGCATTCTTATACAAAAACAATTCGAAATGAGTAACAAATATGAAACCGAATACCCATCCCGCCCTTAATGGGTCCCTCGCCGTTTCCAACCCATCGGTAAAGCTCATCAACTTCAGTCCCGGGCCCACATCACTGCCAAAGGCCGTCGAGGACGAGATTGCTTCCAGCTTCAAAAGACCCGGGCTCACGTCTCTGGCATTATCGCACCGGTCGCCGGAGT
>JAHJRI010000391.1 GCA_018830885.1 bacterium
TGAACGAAGCGAAGCGGCCGAGAGCCCAATTGTTTGAGCAAAGCGAGTGTTGGGCTCTCAGCGAAGCAAGTTTTAGATCATCTTGAAACGGATCCGCAATTGAAACGGGTTCATTGCAGACACGGGATTTAAGGCTTAACTAAATGGCATTGGGTTTTTATCTAAAATGATGTCGGCCAGTTATGCATCAAATGTTTTCCAACCCCACCGGTTTTTCGATTGTGGTGCAGTGCCATCATCTGCATTAAAAAACGCCGCGTATGAGCCGGGTCGATAATCTCATTAACGCCGAAAATACCGGCTGCATCCCACGGCTCCGTATTCTCTGCGATCTGCCCCAACAGTCTGTTATACTCCTCTGGGTTGTCCTCCTTCTTCAAATTATAGACCACATTCATCGCCGGTTCCGGCCCCATGAAACTGATATCCGCAGTTGGCCAGGCGGCGAAAACATCTGAATACTTACCCCCTCCCATATTCAAATAGGCTTGTCCATACAGTTTGCGAATGACAATGGTCAGCTTGGGTACCGTAACCTGGGCAAGTGCGTTCATCCAGTTGATGATTTTGCCGGTTATTTTCCGCTGTTCGCCGGCCTTGCCGATCAGAAAACCCGGTGTGTCGACCAGGGTGATAATGGGAAGGTTGAAAGAGTCGCATAGCACCAGAAAGCTGGTTATTTTTTCACAACAATCGACATCCAGTGCACCGGCACCAAAAAACGAGTTATTGGCAATGACGCCAACGGAGACACCCTTAAGCCTGGCAAAACCGGTCACACAGGGTTTCCCGAACCGGGCCTTCAGTTCGAGAAAATCGCCCCCATCAAAGATGGCCCGGATGATGTTTTTCATATCATAGGCGTGGTTCGTTTCTTCGGGGACCATCTCCAGAATGTCAGGGATATCATTTTCACCCCCTGCATCCATTTCCATGACAGGCGTCATCTCACCTGAGTGAGAAGGCAGATAACCCAGGAATGCTTTGGCGAGATCCATGCACTCCTCTTCGGTTTCACCCAGGGCATCCACCAGACCGGTTCTATCCGCATGAACCTTCCAGCCACCCAGTTCTTCTGCCGGGGTGTTTTCACCCGTCGCCAGAGTAGTGACCTTGGGACTGGAGACGGCCATGATTGAGCCTTTCTGCATCACGCTGATATCAGACATGGCAGAGTACCAGCTGGAACTTCCGTAAATATTTCCCAGCAGCACGGAAATCCAGGGTGATTCTCTTAATCGGCGATATTGTGCGGTATTTTGTCCTCCCTGGCCCATGCCCCTGGAACCCATGACGTCAGGCATGCGGGCGCCGGTCGATTCTCCCAGAAAAACAAGGGGCATTCCTTTTTCACAGCTGACCGTTTTTATATACTCAATTTTTTTCATGTTGGTCGTTGCGCTGGATGCCCCCAGGATGGTCATGTCATTGGAAACGACACCCACCGGCCGACCATTGACAAGACCATGTCCGATGATTTTACCATCCGCAGGGGTTTTTTTCTCCAATCCGGGTCTATCCGAATGGGAAAAAAGTCCCATTTCATGGAAGGTCCCGGGGTCGAAAAAATATTCAATCCGCTCCCGCGCGTTCATCTTTCCGGCCGCCTTCCTGGCTGCCAGTTTCGTTTTTCCTCCCATGCCAAGCTGATGCTGCATTTTCTCATGGAAGGTTTTCATGCGCTGTTGATGATTCATATTTCCTTCATATGTTAAATGTCAGATTGCCCGGTAAAAAGAACCTGATTCAGGTTCTCACCGGAAATAACTCTGCAACCTTCGCCATCAGTTGCTTACGAAATTCCAGGTGTCCGTCCCAGATGCTGGTCGTCAGAAAAACGCCCACCAGGTCCCGTTCCCTGTCCATCCAGATCAGTGCGCCAAAAAGTCCGGGGTGACTCACGGAAACGGAGCGGCCGCTGCTATCCACCTTATTGATAAACCATCCCAGACCGTAAGCTGTTTTCAGGGTGCCGGTCTGCTTCTTCTGCATCTCGGCAATGGATGACTCATTCAGAATCCTTGTGCCCTGGTATGATCCGTCATTCAGATGCATTTGCAGAAAGACCGCCAGATCATTTAGAGAAGAGTACAAACCGCCACTGGCCAGAACCAGTTTTCTTTGCGGATCCGGGGCAAATATGCGAAGCGGGATGAGTCCCTTGAGCGGATGGGCCATATAAACAGTGGCAGTCCCGCTGAAGTCCCTTTCCGGTGGTGGTTTAAAGTAGGTTTCCCTGAGTTCCAGCGGATTGAGCAACCGCTGCTGCATAAAGAGATCAAAGGGTTGGCCACTGACGATCTCAACAATCCGGGCAGCAACCTGGAAATTGGCGCCCCCGTAATTAAATTCACTTCCCGGTATCGCCGTGAGTTTTTCTCCGGCGATGATTGCAACAGATTCGGTCAGGCTGAGAGTCAGGTCCCGGACGGCTTTCATCCCGGTCTTTGTTGCTCCTTTCAAACCATACAGACCAGATGTGTGAGACAGCAACTGGCGAATGGTCGGGGATTCAACTGGGCCCCCCTTACCTTCAAGTTCAAGGTGGTCGAAGGCCGGAAGATACTTGGAGACTTTGTCATCCAGCGATATTCTGCCCTCTTCCACCAGCATCATCACACAGGTGGCTGAGATGGGTTTTGTGGACGACGCGATGAGAACGCCGGTATCCACGGTAAACGGTTTCCCGGAGTGCAGGTCAGCCAGACCGAATCCTTCCCGGAACTGCACCCGGCCATGCTGAGCCAGCAGCAGGGACGCTCCGACAATCTCCTTATTGTCGACAAATTCCTTTATCAATTGACGAAGGGCCAGGGTGCGTTCATCGCTTTGCGTATCGGTGGTGCCATTCAACCCTGCCAGAGCCGTGCCTGTCACTTTTTCCGGAGCTGACAGACTGGGGGAAGCAGCTGTTGAACCGGTCTGGCAGCCTGAAAACCAGAACAGCGGCAGGAGCATCCAGATAAAGCAACTGCTGATCAATAACCGTTTCATGGGTTAACCTCCTTTATCAGATCAGGGATGGGATCAGGTATATCCCGGCAGCCAGGTGGCCAATGCTGGGAAAAATATCAATATGATGGCATATACAATGCCAGTCAGGAAAAAGAGGGGGAATATTTCCCGGATCACATTCTGGGCCGATTCTCCAGACATCGCAGCCGCCGTATAGGCCCCCACGCAAACCGGCGGGGTCAGCAGACCCAAGCCGACAAATGCCGTGAATACAACATAGAGGTGGAGCATGTCAATATTCAGGGCCACCGCAACCGGCACCGCAATTGGCAGTGTCAGGTACATGACCGGCACCACTTCAATGAAAGTCCCCAGAATCAGGACAACCGCGCCCAGACTGAATAGATAGGGCAACGGGGTCACGCCCAGACTGACGGCAGCTTCGATGATTTTATGGGGAAACCGCGTAAAAGTCAGCGCGACAGACATGAATGAGGCGGTGGCAATGATCGCAAAGATCATTGAGGTCGTAATGACCGTATTTCTCAAGGCCTTCCATATCCCCTTGAATGTCAGTTCCCGGTAAAGCAGCATACCGGCAATGATCGCCCAGATTCCGGCAACCGCTGCGGACTCGGTCGGGGAGAAAAGCCCGCTGTATATGCCGCCGAGAATAATAAACGGCGTTAAAAGACCAGGAATGGCCCGATAGATGCTGGTCAGCAATTTAGAAAAACTGGCTTTGGGAAGTTTTTCCATATGTCGACACTTCCAGATGACGACCAGAATCAGCAGCCCACCAAACACAAATCCCGGCAAAACACCGGAAGCAAACGCTTTGGCAACATTCTCCCCAGTAATGGAACAATAGATGATCGCCCCATTGCTTGGCGGGATCAGGGCGTCGAGAAATCCGGAACAGGCAGCCAGGGCCGCGACAAAGGCTCTCGGATAGCCCTTTTTGATCATAATGGGGACCATGACGGTGCCGATGGCCACAATGGCTGCCAGAATCGAACCACACAGGGCCCCGAAAAAACCCATAGCCAGCACCATTGCAATACCCAGTCCACCCCGCCAGTGACCCACAGCGTCTACAAAAACATCAATGAGACGGCGGGCCACACCACCCTCCACCATAACCATACCTGAAAATATAAACAGGGGGATGGCCAGGAGAATATACTTGGTGATCGAATCAAACGTCACCTGGGTCAGGATACTCCACGGCAGATCCAGGGCGGCAATGACCACAATGCTGCCAGACAGGCCAAATACCAGAAATATGGGTACTGAGACAGCCAGTGCAATGAGCCCTAATGCAACCGCCAGATAAATCATTGTTTTTCCTCCTTGATGGCCATGCTGAGCACAATGAGTTCCTGCCACAGCATTTCGATGGCAATCAATATCATGATTCCAAAACCCAGGGGGAAAGCCAGGTAGATCACCCAGAACTTGAAAACAACCTCGGTGACGGTTTCAAAACCCAGATCATAAAAGTATTTCACACTGATGATACCGGCAATGAAGAACAGGACAGATATGGCCAGAACGATGGCATATACGCCGATCATCAGTATGGACCGGTTTTTTCCTTTCAACATGTCTGGCAGAACATCCACTGAAACATGACTTTTGAGTTTCAGCAGGACCCCCATCATGGGGAAAACCATGAAGGGGATCAACAAGCGGGGCAGTTCCTCCATTTCCGCCATGCTGGATTTAAAAATATACCTGCTGATGACCTCCGAAAAGATCGACAGGATATCCAGTGCCAGAAGTATCATGGCCAGGGCCAGCACGATCTTCAGGAGGTATTCTGTCCCTTTCTGGTAGTACTTGAATGCCGTTTCCATATGTTTCCACCCAGGACAGGAGTGAGGAGCGCTAGTTCAGACCGACATATTTCATCACGGATTGATATAATTCCGGATCCATGTTTTCCCCGATGGCCGGATAGATCTCTTTTCGTTCCAGATCCAGCAGTTTCTGAAACTCTGCTTTTGAAAGCGTCGACACAGTCCCGTTATGGTCCCTGACAAACTCATCCAGAATATCCTTTGAAAACGCCATCACCCCGTTTGTCGCTTCCTCGGTGATCATGGGCCCAACCTGGTTCTGAACGATATCCTGAATATCCCTGGGTAATGACTCCCACCACCTGAGATTAACCGCAATGACTGCATCAGCATACAACTGATAGGGCAATTGGGCATATTTGAAAAAATCCCACCAGCTCTGGCCTTTCATGGCGGACGGGACTGTCATGACGGTATCAATCATCCCGCTTTTCAAGGCGGAATAGACCTCGGAGGTGGATACCTTCACATAATTGACACCCAGGGGTTTGAAGGAATATTTTTCGGTACCGACCAGGGTTCTGGCTTTCAACCCTTTAAACGCAGCCACTGAATCCAGGGGCCGGGCTGTGGAGAAGTAGGCGGCGGGTCCGACCGGAACATAGGCGAGGATCTTGATACCCAGTTTTTTCTGGAGATTGTTCCAGTACTTGCTTCCAATCGGGTCCTTTTCCAGGTAATCCCGCATTTGCTGAAAACTGCTGAACAGGTTCTGCATGCCCAGAAAATTCAGATTCTTGTCTGCTCCCAGGAACATCAGACTGAGAATCCCGGCCATGTCGACACTCCCCTGGGCCAGCGCGGGCACAACCTGCTGGATGTTGTACAGTTGACCCTGGGGAAAAACATCAATCTGCAGTCGACCATTGGTCGCTTTGCCGACCTCCTCGGCGAACTTGTTGGTCATGATCGCCGAATAGTGCTTGGGTCCCCAGTGATAAGACAAGCGGGCCTTATAGACTTCACCGGCGGCAAACAGCGTTTGTGAAAAAACCATCATTGCCAGTACCACCCCCACAAACAGGATACTGATTCGATTCAGATAAAACTTCCGCATCTCGTTTTTCATGATAATTCTCCTTTTCAGAGTGTTGCATGAACGTTGTGACACTCTGTCACAACAGGGGAAATCCAGAATTTTCAAAGGTCAGGGTGTTAGCGTTGTACCGCTGTGTTTCATCGGATCGACGCCCAGGCACGATCATCCAACTGCTGTCTGCATACCATCAATGCACCTGGCGATCAGATTTTTCCCAAAAAGGTTTCTTCAGAATTTTTCGGTCAAATTTCCCAATTTCAGTTTTTGGAATATCAGTCACAAAATCGACACTTTTGGGTTTTTTATAACCGGCCAGCCTGTCCGCACAATGACTGATGATATCGGCTTCGGTAAGATCCGCTGCCTGATTCAGAATGACAAAGGCCTTGATCGCTTCGCCCCAGACATCATCCGGTATCCCGATGACAACAGTCTCGGTGACACCGGGACAGGATCTGATGACCTCTTCCACTTCGCGGGGATAAACATTGAATCCGCCAGTGATTATCATGTCGGATTTTCGGTCCACGATATAGATATAGCCATCCTCGTCTTTCTTAGCCATATCACGCGAGTGAAACCAGCCATCCTTGAATACCCGGGCAGTTTCATCCGGCTGCTTCCAGTACTCTCTCATCAATTTATCCGACCGGATGAGAATCTCGCCAATTTCCCCTGTTTCTGCCGCTTCCCCTTCTTCGTCTGCGATTTTAATTTCAACTCCCAGCGCTGGTTTACCCGCTGAAGAAAGTCGCCTGGTTTGCATATCGGTCCCGTCGACAACATGGTCTTCAGGACCCAGGAACAAAATCGGCTGGGGGATCTCGGTCATCCCATAGTTTTGTCTGAACACCGGGCCGAACAACCGGATCCCCTCCTTTAACCGTTCAACTGACATGGGCGCCGTTCCATACCATATGCGACGGATACTGCTGAGATCGTAATCTTTCAGCCCCGGAAACAACAGCAGCCGGTAGAACATGGTCGGAACCAGCAGCAGTGATGTGACGCGCTCCCGGGCAATGGTTTTTAAAACCGCTTCTTCGTCAAACCCTGGCAGGATAACGTTGACAGATCCTTTGATATAATAGGTGGTCAACATCAGTCCGGCGGCATGGCTTAAAGGCCCGCAATTCAGATTGACGTCGGTGGGGAGTATGGTCTGGTCCATGTTGACCAGGGTATTCAGCAGCACATTGTCATAAATCCGAAACGTCCAGACAACACCTTTCGGTTTTCCAGACGTTCCGGAAGTATACTGGATCCGGACGATATCATTGTCGTAATCCACGTTCACGTCAGGTCTGGTATCGCTTTGACCGACCAGCAACTCCTGGTAGGTCGGATAGCCCTGTCCGGACTGCCCGACAATAATGACCTGTTTGAGACTCTTGATGGCAGGGAGCAGCGGGTCAAGACGGTTTATGAATTCCTCTCCGACAATAATCGCGTCGACCTCAGCATCGTCCAGTATACTGGCGTGCTCACGAGCAGAATGCCGAAAATTAAGGGAAACCTGGCACATCCCCGCCCTGGTAACGGCAAAGGGCGCAATAACAGCCTCCAGACAGTTGCGAAGCAATATTGCCACCTTCTGCCTGGGCTTCAGGCCAAGTGAAAAGAGCCCATTGCAGAGACGATTGATTTCCGACTCGATTTCGCCATAAGTCCTTTGGATATCGTGGTATTTAATGGCGATATGATTGCTATATCGCGTTAACGGCCAGCTGAACAGATAGCCGGGACTCATCTTCGGCTTTTTCATATTCCTGTTTATTTAGAGTCTCATGGATCGATAAACAGGTCCCAATTGACGGGGAATAATTCTGTAGGCCTGCTCAACCCAGTCACACAAAATGGGACGCGTATCCCTCGGATCAATCATGTCGACGATTCCAAAACGCTCAGCCGTTCGAAAAGGGGAGGTCAGTTTCTGGTAGTATTCATCAAGTTCCTTCAACCTGGCCGCTGGATCTTCAGAAGCGTTGATTTCCCGGCTATAGGCCGCTTCAATGCCGCCTTCAACCGGAAGGGATCCCCAGGAAGCTGAGGGCCAGGCATATCTGAGATTCAGGCCTCGTTGACGACCATAACCCGAACCGGCGACACCAAACGATCTCCTGAGAATGACAGCCACCCACGGTGTCGTACTTTGCTCTATCGCTGCCAATACCCTGACGGCTTTGCGTATGGTCCCCTGTTTTTCAGCGGCCAGCCCGATCATGACGCCCGGCTGGTCAACCAGATTGACTATGGGAAGGTGGAAACTATCACACATGTCCACAAAGCGAATGGTTTTTTCAGCTGATTCAACAGTCATACTGCCTGCCATAAAAACAGGGTCATTGATCATCACCCCGACCGGGTAACCATTCAGCCGTCCCAACATTGAAATAACGGAAGCTCCCTGAAAACGCCCGATTTCGAAAAGGGAATCTCGATCAAAGATCATTTGCAGGATCTCCCGGGCATGATACCCTTTTCGTTTTTCCCGGGGGATAACTGATACCAGGTCCTCTTCTCTTCGGTCAGGACTGTCTTCGGATTTCTGCCAGGGCGGGATCTCATATGCATTTTGAGGCATATAAGAGAGAAACTGTCGAATCTGACGGAATGCGTCCGGTTCGTCCTCCGCCTCATTGTCTGCCACGCCGCTTCCCCGGGCATGAATCCGGTATCCACCCAGTTCCTCTTTATTCAGATCTTCGCCGGTGGCGGGTTTCACTACAGGAGGTCCTGCAGCAAAAATCTGACTCTGATGCTTGACCATGACCGAAAAATGAGACCCCACCACCCTCGCAGCTCCCAGTCCGGCTACCGACCCTAAAGCTGCGGCTGCCACTGGAATTATCCCCAGAATATTGATCATATCCAGGTGGGGGTAGCCTGGAAGCTTGCTCATGCCGGATTGTTCAAGCAGTTTGACACTCCCTCCGGCTGTATCGACCAGGCGTACGATGGGCAGTTGCATCTCCACGGCGAGTTTTTCGGCCCACTGCCATTTCTCCGGACAGGTGGCTTCTGATGATCCTGCGCGAATCGTATAGTCGTCACCCGAGACAACGACCCGCCTGTTATTGATTTTCCCGCTGCCAATGACTGAATTGGCGGGGGTCAGATCGACCAGGTTGCCTTTTTCATCATAATGACCCGCACCGGTCAACGCCCCGATTTCTTTAAAGCTGGACCTGTCCAGCAGCAACTCAATCCGTTCCCTGACGGTGAGTTTGCCAGCCTTATGATGCCGGTCAATGCTGTCGTCCCCGCCCATTTTTTCAGCAATCTTCTTTCTCAATGCGATTTCGTCAACTTCCTTTTTCCAGTTCATCGTTCGCTCCTCAGGAAAACCCCCTCTTCTTAAACCGCGACTTCCCGTACAATTTTGATTAAATTGACATCCGGTCTGAGATAGACCCTGGTGGCCTGCACCTGATTGTTGTTTTCGTCAAGGAACTGACGGTTAATAGCGATCAAGGGAGAGCCATCCATTACCTTCAGCCGATTGGCAAGTTCGCCAACCGCCAGAATGGCACTGAATACCTCGTGTATCTCCTTGATGCGCGCACCGGTAACCCTTTCCAGAACCTTGTACACATAAATATCACTGCCTTTTTTGAAACTCTCCAACACCTTTTCCGCATGGGTTTCTGTCAGATAAATTTCCGTATAGGCCAACGGCGTTTCTTTAAGACTGCGCAGGGCTTTAATACGAACAAACATTTCATCCGACGGAAATCCATTGAACAAATTATCAGACGAATTATGGGCCAGATTGTCTATCTGTAAAAAATCTATTTTGATCTGTTCAGGAAACGGATAGTCAGATAAATACTTATAACGAAAGGATTCCTCCCTATCCGGTTTGTCGGTTACCCACGTCCCTTTTCCCGCTTTCCTGGCGAGATAGCCTTCGTCAGTCAGAATCTTCAACGCTTTTCTGATGGTCGAACGACTGGCTGAATACTGTTCACATAACTGCAATTCAGTGGGAATGGCATTTCCCGTTTTCCATTTGCCTTGAAGAATATTACTTCGCAGCGATTCCAGAATTTTTTTACTCAGTGGTTGAAAATATTTGGGATCCATGATTGCTGTATAAAATCGATTCTTGAAAGGTTTTCAAGGTGCAACTATTCGCCACGGTTCCTGGTTAATAGCATCGAGACCTGTCTGTGATTGAACGGATTGGGAGTGGTTAAACATCGCCATGATGGCGATGTCAACGACCGCCCTCGGAAGATGAGAAGCGAGGCTCGCAGCTCCGAACATGGATGGCCGTCGAGAATGAGACATACAGGTCTCAATGCGATTAGCAATGTTCAGCTGAATAGCTTTCCAACGGGCCTACAGCCCGCCTCTATTCTCAAACAACAACCGAAAAATGACCGGTTGTTGCTTAAAAGTTACTTCAAGGTTAAGAATCATTTTTGATCATATTCGGGTTTAATTCCCCGCAGCTTGATTCGTCTTGTCACCCCGGCGAAAACCGGGGTCCAGTTGAAATCTTTCTGGATTGCAACTTTCGTCGAAATGAATCATGTCTGTTTCACTGATCAGTCAAGCAAATTTCTGGGTAAATGTATTTATTTCTAGTTAAAATAAATACATTTATTCAGTCAAGCAAATTTTAAACATTTTTTTACACCTGATATAATAGAATATGTATAATTTTTATGTATCATAACTAAAAATATTAGGAACAAAAAATACATTTAATGTGTTTTTTAAGACAATTGCTATCCCAATCCTTCTTTGTGGAGTGGTTGAAATCCTGTATCTGACAGCACGATCTCTACTCTACCCTCAGCATATTGAGGGGCTTCTAAATATTGAGGTCAACCCTGTCTTTTCAACCGCTTTTCCTGACCTCTCTGCTTCTACTCATTCCTTACAAATAAAGCATTCCCGGCCTCTTTTCGTCAAATATCATCTTTGGCATGCCTCATGCTCTTTGTACCTGGTAACAGCATTCCACGCATCCTGTATTGGATGGTGTCTGTAACCCCGCGAATAAAATTATTCGACTCACCTCGGTGACTGGTCCTTTCTCAGCACCAGTCAGCACACAGTTGAGTGTGACTTAAACTCAATCTGATGATTTTGCGATTGCCATTTCAGATCAATCATCCGAACAGGCA
>JAHJRI010000034.1 GCA_018830885.1 bacterium
CTGCATGAAGAGATGGAACTCACCATTCAACCGGATCTTGCAGCCAACATTGGCACCGCCCTGGCGGGGTTGCATGGAAAATACAAGCTGGGGGTGATCTCCGACACCATCTTCTCCCCCGGACGGGTTCTGAAGCAGATCCTGGCCTCCCACGACCTCTTGAAGTATTTCGATTATTTTGTTTTCTCGGACGAAATCGGGTGTGCCAAGCCCAATCCGCTGGTTTTCGAGGACGTCGCCCGGGGACTGGGGGTTGAACTCACCGAGATCGCCCATGTCGGCGATCGCAGGGAGAAGGATATTGACGGTCCCCACGCTGTGGGGGCCAGGGGCATTTACACAACCGTGGTGATGAACCGGGGCGTGGATAACTGTAACGCGGATGCGATATGCGACAACTACCTGAACCTGGTGGAGATCGTCGATCGCCTGAACAGCTGATGAATAGGAGCAGACAATGTCAGAACTCAATCGATACCTTATTATTGACGGTTATTCCAGGCAGAGCCGGGACGATCTGGAAAAAGCGGGCATGCAGACGGCCTGGAAGCTTTATGTGAACCTGTTGAAACGGCATGTCCCGGATGCCGAAACCGAGATCCTGCTGCCCAGCGACCCGGGTGTTTCCATGCCCACAAACGAGGAATTGACGGCCTTTGCCGGTATCCTCTGGACCGGCTGCAACCTCTGTATCATGGATGCGGATCATCCCAGCGTGGCCAAACAGATCGACCTGGCAGAACGGGTTTACGAGGTCGGGATTCCCAGTTTCGGAAGCTGCTGGGGGCTGCAGATATCGGCGGTGGCCGCCGGCGGGAAAGTGATTGCCAATCCCAAAGGTCGGGAGATGGGCATCGCCCGCAAAATTGTCCTGACCCCGGAGGGGCTGAAGCATCCCATGTATGACGGCAAAGCCTCTGTCTTCGATGCGTTTATCAGCCACGACGACATGGTCAGCGAAATTCCCCCGGGGGGAACGATCCTGGCAGGGAACGATTTTACCCATATCCAGTCCCTGTCCGTGACCCATAAAAAGGGAACCTTCTGGTCCACCCAGTACCACCCGGAATACAACCTGAACGAAATGGCCAGCCTGATTGTCGCCCGGGAGGAGAAACTGACCAAACTCGGTTTCTACCGCGGGCATGACGATCTGCAGATGATGGTGGATCGCATGAGAGAACTGCACGGGGAACAGGACCGCAAGGACCTGCGCTGGCAGCTGGCCATCGATGATGATATCCTGGACGACACGGTCCGGCAGTGTGAGTTTGGCAACTGGGTTGAGAAACTGGTTAAACCCAGCCTGGCAAAGCGTTAGCCGGCGGGCGGCCCCATGCGTTTCTGCCTGATCGCCTGCAAGGTATTCTACCGGGAGGTCTGTGCCTGTGTGGCGCGGTCGCCACACACCGTGGATATCCATTTTCTGCCCCAGGGCCTGCACGACTTCGGTCGCAAGGGGATGCAGGAAGCCATCGGCCGCGCCCTGTCGGATATCGACCAGACGCGGTTTGATGCCATCCTGCTGGCCTATGGCCTGTGCAGTAATGGTGTGACCGGGTTGCAGGCCGGACCGATTCCCCTGGTCATCCCCCGCGCCCACGACTGCATCACGCTCTTTATGGGCAGCAAGGAGCAGTACCTCGATCATTTTCAAAACCATCCGGGAACCTTCTACCTGACCTCCGGCTGGCTGGAACGGACCCAGGACAGTGATGAGATTAAAAAACTGGGGTTACAGGCAAAAAACCCCATGGGCGGCAGCTACGCGGAGCTGGTTGAAAAATACGGCGAAAAAGACGCCCGCATGCTGGTTGACACCATCCATGCCACCCATCACTATCGACAGATAACCTACATCGACATGGGGATCGAACCTGATGACCGGTTCGAGAAGCAGGCCCGGGCGGAGGCAGAACAGAAAAACTGGGTGTTCCAGAAGCTGACGGGGGACCTGAAACTCCTGCGGATGCTGGTCAACGGGGAGTGGGATGAGAAGATGTTCCAGGTTGTCCCTCCCGGACAGAAACTCATGGCTTCCCTGGATCCCGACCGCATCCTCGGCAGCGAATGGTAAAAAGAACTCGCCACCGTTTCCTGCGGGTGGCGGTTAAACGCCTGAAGCAGGGCTTTTTACACACCAACCGGAATTTACCATGGTTTCTTTCGCATGGAGACGTTACTTCCTGGTCATCGCTCTCCTGCTCATCCATCCCATCGTTCAGGCAGATCCTATACAAACAAGGCGGTATCAGAACCGGGGGGTTGATCCGGAAACCAACCAGGAGCGATATCTTGAGGAAACCACGGAGCGGGTTGATGCCGGACAAGCGGTTGAGGGCCGGGTCATCTACAGGATTCCCCCGGGAACCATCGTCGCCCGCAAACAGATCCATTTCGGTCCCCATCCAGCCAAACCGAGCTTCAGATTCGATGACGAACGGGACGGATACGCGAAAGGCGTGACGGTTGAGGGAGACACGGTCACTGTTTATTTCCGGCCCACAGGGGGGGGGCCATTCCAGTCAAAAGTGCTGAAAATTCCGGAACCCGTTGTGATTGATGCCGGTGTTCACTATTTTATTCAGGCGCACTGGCAAACCTTAATCCAGGGGGACCCCCTGGCATTCAACTTTGTGATTCCCCGTCGTCTGGATTACTACCGGCTGCAGATAACCAGAACAGACCCGGAACAAAAGGGGCCGGAAACCCGGGTCCGGTTTGACATCAAGCCTGCCAACCTCTGGCTCAGCCTTGGTTCTGGGATCACCGGCTGGGGGACGACCCGGTTGACATACGACGTGAAAACCCGGGAACCGCTTGAGTATGAAGGAGTTTCCCTGATTCATGATGAAAACGGAAAGAGCTATCCGGTCAAGGGCATCTATCACTATCCGCCCTGAGACAATGGGGCAGCGCCTCCTTTTACGACCACGCGCATTAAGCAGCCGTTGCAGACGCTCATGGGACCCTTGCTGCAGGCGGCGTTGAGCCCCCTTCCCCCGGCGGGGTGTATGCTCCGCCGCAATCAAGTTGCCTTGAATTTTTCTGTCAAGTCGGGTAAAATAAATATCAGAGTCAGAGCGCGGACAGGGTGGTATCACCCTCGATTTTCAGCGGGCAGGTCCCTTGTTTGCCGCTGCTGAAAAACGGTATTCGTGGCGCGCTGCATATGTCAATTGGCCGCAGGGGTGTGTTCATTTCAGCGAAACCACCGGCAGGGTTGATGTTAATGAAACACAGAATTTCTATGAGCAAAAAGCCATGAGCGAATCATCGGACAGGCCAATGACCTTTGAAGACGTCCTCAAAGCCCGTCGTTCCGTGCGGGGTTTTCTGGATAAACCGGTTCCCCGGGAAATTATCACCCGGGCCTTTGATCTGGCCCAGCTTTCTCCGTCAAACAGCAACATCCAGCCATGGCAGGTTTTTGTCGCTTCCGGTAAAGTCAAGGACACAATCCGGGAACAGTTGCTGGCGGAAATTACCGCCGGGAATGTGAATCAGCCGGATTTTTCCTACCCGGGAAGGTTTGAGAATGTGTACCGCACCCGCCAGGTGGATTGTGCGGTTGCCATGTATAATGAGATGGGGATCGCCCGGGATGACAAAGTGGGGCGTTTGAATGCCATGCTGCGAAATTTTGAATTTTTCGATGCCCCCCACATCGCCTTTTTCTGCATGGAAAAATCCTTTCCCACCACCGTGGCTGTGGACCTCGGGATATACGCACAGACGTTGATGCTGGCCTTTACCGCCATGGGGGTCAGCAGTTGCGCCATGGGCTCGATGCGGAGCTATCCGAATGTTCCCAGGGCGGTTTTCGGGTTTGGCGATAACCTCGGCGTGCTGTTCGGCATGACATTCGGATATGAAGACACCACCCTTCCGGTCAATCGTCTCAGGATGGGGCGCAGACCGTTTGAGGAGTGTGTGACCTTCAAGGAGTAACATCGTCCCCATTCCCTGAACCGGAAATCACCATCCAGGAAAAAACAAGATCGATCCCGGGTTCCGCAGCCACTGTGCCACACGGCAGGCAGCGGACGGATGCCGGTCTGCCTTGGTTGCAGGCAGCGACGATCCTTTGAACCGGACCACGCGTTAACAGTTGAATCATCAAGGAAAACCATCATGACAAAAAAGGGGTATTACGGTCCGTACGGGGGTGCTTATCTCCCGGAAATACTGGTATCGACATTCGAAGCCTTGACGACTGCCTTTGAGCAGGCCAAAGGCGACCCGGCATTCTGGAAGGAATATGAACACCTGATGCAGACCTATTCGTGCCGGCCCACACCGCTGACCCTGGCTGAAAACCTGACGAGGTACCTTGGGGGTGCCCGTATCTATATCAAGCGGGAAGACCTGAATCACACCGGTGCCCACAAGGCCAACAACGTCATGGGGCAGGGGCTGCTGGTCCGGAGACTGGGTAAGACCCGGGTGATCGCTGAAACCGGCGCCGGGCAGCACGGGGTGGCAACCGCCACCATGGCGGCCAAGTTTGGATTCCGCTGTACTATCTATATGGGAGAGAAGGATGTCGACCGTCAGCGGCCCAATGTTTTCTGGATGAAGCGGCTGGGAGCGGAAGTGGTTCCGGTTGCTGAAGGGACCCGGGTGCTCAAGGACGCCATCAATGAAGCCTTCCGGGACTGGGTGAGCCACATGGACGATACCCATTATGTTCTTGGCACCGCCTGCGGGCCGCACCCCTTCCCGGAGATGGTCTCCTATTTTCAGTCCATTATCGGGACAGAGGCTCGGCAACAGATCCTGCAGTGGGCAGGACGACTGCCCGACCGGGTGTACGCCTGTGTCGGGGGGGGATCCAATGCCATGGGGATTTTCAGTGGTTTTTTGAACGATCCGGTTGACCTGGTCGGGGTGGAGGCCGGTGGCAAAGGACTGCAGTCGGGACAGCATGCTGCCCGCCTCTGCAGTGATGAAGCCAGCCCGGGTATCGCACAGGGGTACAAGACCTGGTTTCTGCAGAACGAAGAGGGGCAGATGAAGGAGACCCATTCCATCGCGGCCGGTCTGGACTATGTCGGGGTTTCGCCGATTCTGGCCGAGCTCCATGAACGGAAACGGGTCCGCTTTTGCGCAGCAACGGATGCTGAGGTACTGGAAGCGATGCAGTTGACCATGACCAAAGAGGGTCTCATCCCGGCCCTGGAATCCGCCCATGCGTTTGCCCAGGCGTTTAAGGAGGCGCCCGGGATGTCACCTTCGGAAAATATCATCATCAACCAGTCCGGGCGGGGGGACAAGGATATTTTTACCATCGCCGACGCTTTTGGCGACCCGGAATGGAAAACCTTTATCAAAGACACCGCGAAACGTTATCATGCTTGAATCATACATAAAAAAGCGTCGCCTCAAAAAGGATATCCTGCTGATGACCCATATTGTCATGGGTTATCCGAGTCTTGAGGCCTCCTTCAACATTGTCGAAAAAATGGTGACCGCCGGTGTCGACCTGATGGAGCTGCAGATCCCCTTTTCAGAGCCCATGGCTGACGGCCCGGTTATTCTGAAGGCGAATCAACGGGCATTGGAACAGGGCGTCACGGTCAGTGACTGTCTGGCGTTCGCAGAGACCGTCAGCCATCGTTATGAGATTCCTTTCCTCTATATGAGTTACTACAATATTCTGTTCAAGCACGGGGTTGACAGGTTTGTGGCCGGGATGAAGACAAGCGGTATCCGGGGGGCGATCGTCCCGGATCTGCCACCGGAGGAGGGGGCGGAATATATCCGGGCCATGGGAACCCAGGGTCTTTCCCCGATCTTCATCTATTCGCCCAGTACATCACAAGACCGGATGGTCCGGCTGGCCGGCCATGGTGAGGGGTTTATCTACTGTGTTGCCAGAAAAGGGGTGACCGGAAAGGAAACCGTTTTTTCCGATGATTTGACCACTTATCTCGAACGCTGCCGCTCGGCGACAACGCTTCCCCTGGCGGTCGGTTTCGGCGTCAAGAGCTGCCAGGATATCGATTTTTTGAAAGGGAAGGCGGATATTGCCGTCATCGGTTCCGAGACGATCCGGCTGGTAGACGACCAGGGGGTCGATGCGGTGACCGGTTTTATCAGAGGACTGCAGGGGAAATCCTGAACCGGGCGACTGCTGCAACCTTTGGGTATCTGACCCAATTTGCCGGGATTCTGTCCTGTGTAGCGACAGTGCGGGTTTTGACAGCGATCAGCTTGAGAACGCTCCTATATTGAATACGCCCGCCTGGCCGGGAGACCCCTGCGAACAGGGTGAGCGATGATATGACGCAGACCCCGGGGGCTGCGTTGGGTTTACTGAAGACTTGAATTTTCCAACCGACCAATGAGGAGATCATGAAAAAAGACTTTATCGCGGTAACGGATTTCAGCACCGAAGAGATTCTCGACACATTTCGTCTGGCACAAACCGTCAAACAGAAGTTGAAAAACCGGGAAGATTACCGACCCTTCGCGGGACATACCCTGGCGATGATTTTTGCCAAACCCTCCACCCGGACTCGGGTTTCCTTTGATACGGGATTTTTTCGCCTGGGGGGATTGGCCCTCTACCTGAGCCCCGACGAGATCGCCATTGGAAAACGGGAAGCGGTCAAGGATATCGCCCGGGTGATCAGCCGTTACAACGATATGATCATGGCCCGGTTGTTTGACCATCAGCACATGCTGGAACTGGCTGAATACGCGACGGTTCCGGTTGTCAACGGGTTAACGGATTTCAACCATCCCTGCCAGATCATGGCAGACATGCTGACCATCCTGGAGCATCGGGGTCATCTGGACGATCTGAAAATCACCTATGTCGGGGACGGCAACAATGTGGTAAATTCATGGCTGCACCTGGCCCAGCGTCTGCCGTTTCACTTTGTCTGCGCCTGTCCGGAGGGATACGGGCCGGATCCGGTGCTGGTCGAGAAGGCACAGAACGCCGGTCTGTCCACGGTTGAGGTGAGCCACGATCCCAGGATGGCCGTCCGCAATGCCGATGTGGTATACACCGACGTCTGGGCCTCCATGGGGAAAAAAGAGGAGACCGAGGAGCGGGTCAAACGGTTCCAGGGGTTTCAGGTCAATGATGCGCTGATGGCCGCCACCGGCAGAGATTCTTTTTTCATGCACTGCCTGCCGGCTGAACGGGGCCGGGAGACCACCGATTCGGTCATGGAATCGGGAATGTCGATCGTTTTTGACCAGGCCGAAAACCGGATGCACGCCCAGAACGCCGTGATGCTCAAGCTGGCAGGTCTGGCCTGATCCGGTGTCTGGATGAAGGGGCTGAATATGCTTTTTGGTTGTTCCAGCTCAGTTTTTCAGGCAGGCAGGATTCTAAGCGGCTTGATTTTACCGGACGGAATTTCTATAATAAGATTTTGAACGAAAAACATGTCTTCAGGGCGGGGTGAAATTCCCCACCGGTGGTAGTCTCGAACGCAGAGAGAGCCCACGAGCGCCTGGTGCCAGCCATCAGGGTCAGCAGATTTGGTTAGATGCCAAAGCCGACGGTAACAGTCCGGATGGAAGAAGACAAGTTTGTTGGGTGGATAGGAACCTGTCCCTGATGAAACCTGAATCGACAACCGCTCCATTGACAGATACCGGGCCGTTCAACCCGTTATCAGAGGGAAACGGGGTTGTCTTTCATCAACCTGATGCGGCGGAACGACACTTCGCAGCGAAAAACACATCCCCGTGCAGCGGACGGCAAGACCCGTCACTGCTCTCGCCCTGAGTCATCTCTTCTTCAAACCGACTTGACCCATTCAATCAGAGGATGATTCTGTGGATCAACCGAAGAAACAACAGTCATACAGGAGAAAGAAGTGGCGCACATTTCAATAGAACAGGCCATCCAGGACATCGCCGCTGGTAAAATGGTGATCCTTGTGGATGATGAAGACCGGGAAAACGAAGGTGATCTGACCATGGCGGCAGAAGCTGTTACCCCGGAAGCGATTAACTTCATGACCAAGTACGGCAGGGGTCTGATCTGCCTCTCGCTGACCAACGACAAGGCGGATGCGTTGGATCTGCCTCCCATGGTAACCAACAACACCTCGCAGTTTCAAACCGGGTTCACGGTCTCCATCGAAGCCAGAGAGGGTGTCACCACCGGTATTTCGGCTGCGGACCGTGCCACCACGATCCTGACGGCGGTGGCAAAAGATGCCAAAGCCCAGGATCTGGCCCGCCCGGGTCATATATTCCCCCTGCGTGCCCGCAACGGGGGTGTCATGGTCCGTATCGGCCAGACAGAGGGTTCCGTGGATCTGGCCCGGCTGGCCGGCCTGGATCCCAGCGGGGTCATCTGCGAGATCATGGATGACGACGGGACCATGGCCCGGATGCCCGCCCTGGAGGAATTCAGCGAGAAGCACAACATCGGGATCTGCACGGTGGCTGCATTGGTGGAGTACCGCACGAAAACCGAGCGATTTGTGAGAAAGGCTGCGGAAACGGTGATCCCGACCAAGTTCGGGGGAGAGTTCAAGATCATTGCCTATGAAAACGATTTTGATGATCTGACCCATATCGCGCTGGTCAAGGGAGAAATCGACTCTCAACAGCCCATCATGGTGCGGGTGCACTCGGAATGCATGACCGGGGATATTTTTGGTTCCCAGCGCTGCGACTGTGCCGATCAACTCCACAAAGCCATGTCGATGATCGAACAGGAAGGCATGGGTGTTATTCTATACCTGCGGCAGGAAGGACGTGGGATCGGTCTGATCAACAAACTGAAGGCGTACGAGTACCAGAGAAAGGGGTATGATACGGTGGAGGCCAACAAAAAGCTTGGCTTTGCAGCCGATTTGAGGGATTATGGCATCGGGGCGCAGATGCTGTCAGATCTGGGTGTGAAAAAGATGCGTCTCTTGACCAACAACCCCAAAAAAATTGTCGGACTGGAAGGGTACGGGCTGGCAATTGTGGAACAGATCCCCATTGAAATCGAACCCGGACCCCATAATCGCGGGTATCTGAAATGCAAGCAGTTGAAAATGGGGCACATGTTGACAGTGCTTCAATAGTGTTCCGAATCTGAAAAGGGTAGGCTGGCCATGTCCCGGATTGCAAAAATGGAAAATCTGCAGGAATTTGAGCAGCTCATCCGCAAGATTCCCAAAAGCGATCTCCATCTTCACCTGGATGGCTCGGTACGACCGCAGACCATCATCGACATCAGCAAAAAGGAGAAGCTGGTCCTGCCCAGTTATACCGTGGAAGGACTGAATGAAACGGTTTTCAAAGACCGGTATGAAAGCCTGGAGGAGTACCTGAAAACCTTCGGATATTCCAGCGCCGTCATGCAGAAACCGGAATACCTGGAACAGATTGCCTATGAGCTGGCCTGTGATGTCCAGGCGGAAGGGGTCCGCTATATTGAAGTGCGTTTTGCGCCCCAGCTGCATATTAATCCGCGGATGGATCTCAAAACGGTGCTGGAGTCCGTCAATAAAGGGCTGCAAAGGTCCCAGGCGGAGTTCAACCGCCGTCCGGAGATCCGAAACGGCAGTCAGCCCCCCTTCTACTATGGGATCATTGTCTGTGCCATGCGTTTTCTGGGTCCCTGGTCGGACTACTACCGGAACTTTATCAACACCTTCTCTTTTTCCAGCAACGTGGAGATCAGTCGCATGGCCTCACTGGAGCTGGCAAAGGGGGCCATCAAACTGCGCAACGAGTATGGCATTCCTATCGCAGGCTTTGACCTGGCAGGCGCCGAGGCCGGCAGTCCGGCTTCCCGTTTCTGGGAGTCTTTCCAGTTTGTCCACGAATCGTTTATGCCCAAAACCGTGCACGCCGGGGAGGCCTACGGGCCGGAATCCATTTTTCAGGCCATTACGGATCTGCATGCAGACAGGATCGGGCACGGTTACTATCTGTTTGACACCTCAAAGATCAAAAATCCCAAAATCACGGACAAGAAGAAGTACATCTCGGATCTCAGCCAGTATGTGGCCAACCGTCGCATCACCATCGAGGTCTGCCTCACCAGCAACATGCAAACCAATCCCACCATCGGGGAGGTCCGTCATCACACATTCGGAAAAATGATGGAGCACAAGCTGAGTGTCACCCTTTGTACGGACAATCGAACGGTCAGCAAAACCAGTCTCACCCAGGAGATCATGCTGGCTGTCAATAATTTTCCCCTGAGTTCAAAAACATTGAAAAACTGCATCGTCTATGGTTTCAAGCGCAGTTTTTTCCCGGGAGATTACAGTGAGAAACGGAAATATGTCCGTCAGTGCCTGGAATACTATGAAGAATTGACACGCGACGTTCCTGAATTGAGGTCTTAACAAGCCCCGTCGATGCCTGCCCTGCACCTTCTCACAAATCAGCATGCGCTGTCGGGCACAACGAAGGATGAAAGAGACTTTTCTTGCTTTTTTCATGCATTATACTGAGGTTCGGGTGTATGGCTCCTTTGATGAAAAAAGTTGCCGGCGTGATCCTGGCTGCGGGCAAGGGCCTTCGCATGGGACAGACCAAGCAGCTGCTGCCGTTCCTGGGGATACCGGTGCTGCAGGGCGTCATCAACACGGCCCTGGCCAGTGAATTGGATGACGTGATTGTGGTGCTGGGCTATGAGCGTCAAACGATCCGAAAGGCAGTCGATCTCTCCGGGGTCATCGTTGTCGAGAATGTGGACTATCACCAGGGCCAGGCCGGTTCTCTCAAAGCCGGGATTCGGGCGCTCCCTCCAGCCAGCAGCGGAGCACTCTTTCTGCTTGGGGACCAGCCGCTGGTGGATGTGGAGACCATTAACCACCTGATCCATGCCTATCAAGCGGGGAGCGACCTGATTCTCCGCCCCGCCTTTGCCGGAAAACCCGGAAACCCAACGTTGATGGACAGAGCGGTTTTTCCGCAGTTGTTGGCGCAATCCGGGGATCTGGGGGGTCGGGGTGTGTTCCGGTATTTCAGCGAGCGAACCCGGGAGGTGCCGGTTCAGCAGGCAGGGATTCATTTTGATCTGGACACCCCCGCCGATTACGCGGCTCTTTTGAATCAACTGCCTTCCGGGGTGGCCGATCCGGCTTCCCCCGCATCCGGAGGCGGCAGGTGGCGCTTGCTGGAACGATTCCATCCGAAAAAAAACAGCGTGATCGCCTTTGTCGGCGCCGGTGGGAAAACTTCAGCTCTCTTTGCCTTTGCCGGGGAAATGAAGGAGAAGGGTTTCCATGTGCTGGTCACCACCACAACGGCCATGTTCCATCCCGACCGGGACGGATGGCCGTATGACCGCCTCTTGATCGGCAGGGATATTTCCCGGTTGATTCCGCCGGTTGGCGGATCCGGCAGTCTGACCATTACCGCTGCTGTTTCTGATCCGGAGTCCGGCAAGATTCGGGGGTTTACCCCGGAAGTCATCGATGCAATGCAGCAACAGGCGGGATTTGATATGATTCTGGTTGAAGCGGACGGATCCCGGGGCTGCCCCTTGAAAGCCCCTGCACCCTATGAACCGGTTCTGCCGGCATCGACCCGCACCGTTTTTGGCGTGATCGGACTGGACAGCCTGGGAAAACCCCTGGATGAAAAAACAGTGCACCGGTCTCTGCTGTTTTCCCAGCTCACCGGTCTTGACCTCAATCAGCCTGTCTCCCAGGACGCGATTCAAATCCTGCTGGTTTCACCCCGGGGACTCTTCAAAGACACACCACCCACCGCGGAAAGAATCGTTATTCTGAACAAGGCGGATACCCCGGAACGGCTGTTAGAAGGGTGCCGAATAGCGTACACGGCCTGCCGTCGAAACAGCCCCGTCTCGGAGATTTCCAGGGTGCTGGTCTGTGAGATGCGGCACGATCGTCCCGTTCTGGTGGCGGTTACTCGGTCAACCACCCCGGTCAGGGGGCCTGGCGAAGGGTGAGTATCATTTGCTGAACGTGACACTGGCGGAATCCGGGGAAACCGCGTTTGCGGGTTCCCCGGATTTGGTCTGGTACCGTGCCTCAAACCGGGAGGCAGGTCAGGTGCAGATTTTTAAAACCGCGATGGAGGCTAATCTTTGTAGCTGATCGGGCCCTTGATCTTCACCCATTTCCCCTTCTGAATCTGGAAAATGTAGGCCTGGTCAACCCCCTGATGGTCCGTGGACGTGAATTTGGTCGGGGGTCCGTCAAAATTTTCATCGAGAAATTCGCCCCGGGATTCCAGCTGGTCGATGAACTTCTCCCGGGTCAGGTCCTTGCCCACTTCCATGGCCACCTGGTAAAAGACGTCCAGTGCAGAATAACCGGCTACTGACGGCAGATCGGGCGCCTTACCGAACATCGCCTCGTAGTTCTTGTAGAACTCACGGGCCTTCGGGTTCTCATGATCCGGATAGATATAGGGGGACTGTCCCGTGGAGTAGTAGCCATCCGCCGAGAACCCTGCTTTTTCCGACAGGTAGGGGATGTACTTGGTGTAGGCAGGGCTCATGCCGCACATATCCACGTCCCACTGCAGTTTTTTGGCTTCTGCCAGGGCGCCGACAGTCTCCCGGATGACCGTGGCGGTCACCACCAGGTCCACATCCGCTTTTTTCAGTAGGGCCATCTGGGTACTGAAGACCGTGGCTCCCCGCTTGTAGGATTCTGCTGCGGTGAGCTGCATGTTGTACTTTGCCAGCTGATCTTCAACACCTTTCTTCATGATGGAGCCCATCTCGTCATCCTGGTACATGATACCGATTTTCTTTTTGCCTTTCTCCTCTACGAAATACTTGGTCAATACCCGGGCCTGGTCGTAGTAGGGCACCCAGCCACCAAAGCTGTAGCGGTCATAGGGATCATAAAAAAGCGAGGCCGCCGTCAGGGGGTACATCTGGGGAATCTTCTTGGCAGAGATAATGGGCTTGGTGGCCCCGGCAGTCGGGCTGCCCATGTTGCCGATAAACATGAAGACCTTGTCCTTGTTGATCATCTTGTTGGTGACGGTGATCGCCTGGGCCGGGTTGTAGGCGTTGTCCTCAACCACCAGCCGGATCTTGCGGCCGTAAATACCACCCGCATCGTTGATTTCCTTGGCCCGCAGTTCCAGACCCATTTTCACCTGGGTTCCCCAGCCGGCAATGGGGCCGCTGAGATCCTGGTGGGATCCAATCACAATCTCAGTCTCCGTCACACCCTCGTCCGTCTTGTCATCGCTTTGCCAGGGCCATTTGAAGCCGAAGGCGGTCAGACTGAGGGACACGATGAGAACGGTTGCCAGAAAGGCACTTCGCAGAAAAAAACTTTTTTTCATGATACGCCTCCTTACAGATTGATAAAATCCAGCCCCAGTCAGGACCGGACAGGGAAATCACCGCCGGTAGACAACCACACGCTTCCGCCGGATGGATAAAAAATGATGCAACTCAGTACATCGAATCGATCAGGTCCTTGAACTTCTCGCTCACGAATTTCCGTTTCAGCTTACCCGTGGGCGTTATCTCATCATCGTCGGTGGTCAGCAGGATGTCAATCAGTTTGAATTTTTTGATCGTCTCCACCCGGGCAAAGTTTTTATTGACCGTCTCCACCTCTTTTTCGATCAGCTTGTTGATCTCCTTGGTCCGGGTCAGGCTGGCGAAGGTCGTAAATGGCACCCGCTGTTCCTGGGCATACTCCATCACGTTCTCCTCGTCGATCATGATCAGGGCCGTCAGGTACTTCCGCTGGTCGCCGATCACCACCGCATCGTTGATATAGGGGCTGAACTTGAGCTGGTTTTCAATCTCGGACGGGGTGATATTCTTGCCTCCGGCAGTGATGATGATATCCTTCTTGCGATCCATGATAATCAGGTGGCCGTCCTCATCGAACTTGCCCACATCCCCGGTATAGAGCCACCCGTCCACCACGGTCTCGGCTGTTTTTTCCGGGTTGTTGAAGTACCCCATGAAGACGGTCGGGCCCTTGATCAGGATCTCACCGTCCTCGGCGATCTTGATTTCAACCCCCGGAGCCTCCTCGCCGATGGTTCCGAACTTGACCCGGTCGCGGTAATGCATGGTGGCCACCCCGCAGGATTCGGTCTGGCCGTATACTTCCCGCAGGGTGTAACACAAAAAAGTTGCAAAATATTTAACACAGCACTGGACTCGGCAGGTACACGTGTGTAATATTCATGGCTATGGACTGGCCGTTAAAAATACAGGGACGTCTATTAACAGAGGCGGAGGTAA
>JAHJRI010000392.1 GCA_018830885.1 bacterium
CCTGGCCGTGGACTTGATTGTCTGACGGGCTGCCCTGCAGCCGGAGTGGTATTTCCTGTCCCCTGCTGTCCAGCAGTCCCATGTTGACCGGGATATGAAACGGTTTCTTTTTTTTCTGGCCGGGCGTGGGCGGACAGGTCTGCTGCAGCGAGAGGGTGAATGTCCGGGCCGCCGGGTCGTAGGCGGTGTCGATGGAGACCTCCGGGGTTCCGGCCTGGGTGTACCAGAGTCGGAACTGGCCCAGGTCAAAGCCGCTGGCGTCTTCCATGACCTTGACAAAGGCTTCGGTGGTAACCGCCTGTCCGTCATGCCTCTCAAAATAGAGATCCATGC
The DNA here is from genome assembly GCA_018830885.1 of bacterium. Classification (GTDB taxonomy): domain Bacteria; phylum SAR324; class SAR324; order XYD2-FULL-50-16; family XYD2-FULL-50-16; genus JAHJRI01. The sequence continues at coordinate 334 of JAHJRI010000392.1, forward strand.
CCTGGTGAAAGCGCTCTTTTCCCAGCAGGGTGTACATCATGCGAATCAGCTCAGCGCCCTTATAGTAAATGGTCACCGTATAGAAATTATTGATTTCGATAAAGGCGTCAGGGCGGACCGGATGTGCCATGGGGCCACTGTCCTCGGCAAACTGCACGGTCCGTATCAGGTTGACATCCTGGATCCGCTTGACGGTCCTGGCGTTCATGTCGGCGGTAAACTGCTGATCCCGGAAGATGGTCAACCCCTCTTTCAGGCTGAGCTGGAACCAGTCGCGGCAGGTAATCCGGTTTCCGGTCCAGTTGTGAAAATACTCGTGGGCGATGACCCCCTGGATTCTCTCAAAATCGGTGTCCGTGGCGGTTTCCTGTTTGGCGAGAATAAAGCTGGAATTAAAGATGTTCAGACCCTTGTTTTCCATCGCCCCCATATTGAAATCGCTGACGGCCACGATCATGAATATATCCAGATCGTACTCCCGGCCATACACCTTTTCGTCCCAGGCCATGGATTGTTTAAGCGAACGCATGGCGTGGTCGCATTTCCCGATATTCTCTTTTTCCGTAAAAATCTGCAGGGTCACCGTCCGCCCGGATTTTGTCACGAAGGTGTCCTCGATGGAGGCCAGGTCACCGGCTACCAGGGCGAACAGATAGGACGGCTTCCGGAAGGGGTCTTCCCAGGTGACCCAGTGACGGCCCGGTTCCAGGGTACCTCTGGCGATGGGGTTTCCATTGGACAGCAGGACCGGATACCGTTTCTGATCGGCGATGATCCGTGTGGTGAAACGCGCCATCACATCGGGACGGTCGGGGAAATAGGTGATCTTCCGGAATCCCTGAGCCTCACACTGGGTGCAGAACATGCTGCCCGACTGATACAGTCCTTCGAGTGACGTGTTGTTGTGGGGTTCGATCCGGGTCTGGATTTCCAGGATAAACCTCTCCGGGACATTGGGGATGATCAGATGTTCCTGATCGACCTGGTAGCGATCGGGACCCAGGGGAGACCCGTCCAGCAGGATGCCTTTCAACTCCAGTTTGCGTCCCATGCAGACCAGCGGCGGGGTATCTCCCGTGACGGTTTCATTTCGGATGCAGGACAACCGTGCGTTCACCAGGCATTGATCTTCGTAAAGGTCAAAGGTCAGGTCCACCGTATCCACCAGATAGTCCGGTGGGCTGTAGTCTTTCAAATATTTGGGTTGCGGTTTTTCAACGGCCATGGTTACCTGTTTCTTGTGTTTTTTTAATAAAATAGATCTCAACAGACGGTCATCCCGGCCCTTGCCGGGAAAGCGATGCGCTATTTTTTCAGAAGCTCCCGGAGTATCCCGTTGACCATCTGCGGGTTGGCTTTGCCTTTTGTGAGCTTCATCACCTGTCCGACAAAGAACCCCATCACCTTCTCCTTGCCTTCCCTGAACTGTTCCACCTGGGTCGGATTGTCCGTGAGGATGGTCTCACAGATACCGGTCAATGCATCTGAATCCGAAACCTGTTTCAGACCTTTCTCCTGGATGACTGCAGTCGCTTCCCGGCCGGTCTGGAACATCTCTTCAAAGACCGTTTTGGCGATTTTGCCGCTGATCACACCGGTATCGATCTGTTTTATCAGACCGGCCAGTTTGTCTGCGGTCACCCGGCACTCCGTAATATCGGTGCCATGTTCGTTCAGGAGCCGGGAAACATCCCCCATAATCCAGTTGGCGGCTGTCTTGGGCTCGATGCCATGCTCCAGAACCGCCTCGAAGTAGTCAGCCATATTCCGGTTGGCGACCAGCATGGTGGCGTCATGTTTGCTGAACAGATAGGCATCCTGAAAGCGCTGGCTCTTTTCGTCCGGAAGTTCCGGGAGTTCCGACCGGAGGCTATCGATCAGGGAGGGGGCTATCGAGACGACGGGCAGGTCAGGACAGGGAAAATAGCGGTAGTCGTCGGAGTCCTCCTTGGTCCGCATCGCCCTGGACGATTTGCTGTCTGCGTCCCAGAGTCGGGTCTGCTGGATCACCGGTTCACCTTCCAGCATCAGATCGTGCTGCCGGCTGATCTCGTAATCAATGGCCGCCTGGATGTTGCGAAAGGAGTTCAGGTTTTTGGTTTCCGTTCTTGTCCGCAGCTCCTTTTCGTTCACCGGCCGGATGGATACATTGGCGTCGCATCGCAGGTTCCCCTTTTCCATATTCCCATTACAGATACCGAGATAGGTCACGATGGAATGAATCTTCTCCATGTAGGCCTTGGCTTCGGCCGATGTTCTGATGTCGGGTTCGGACACGATCTCGACCAGGGGGGTGCCTGCCCGATTCAGGTCGATGTAACTGGCATCCGGATCGTTTCCCTCATGGACCAGCTTGCCGGCATCCTCTTCCATGTGAATCCGGGTGATCCCGATGCGCTTGATCTCTCCCTCTACTTCAATATCAACCCAGCCATGTTCGCAAAGCGGACGGTCAAACTGGGACGTCTGGTATGCCTTGGGCAGATCCGGGTAGAAGTAATTCTTGCGGGCAAACTGGGAATCGGTTCGGATAGTGCAGTGGGTCGCGAGCCCCAACATGATGGCGTACCGGACCGCCTTCTCGTTGATTGTCGGCAGTACGCCCGGCAGACCCAGGCATACGGGGCATGTGTTTGAATTGGGTTCCTGGCCGAACTCGATGGCGCAGCTGCAGAACAATTTTGATTCCGTGGCAAGTTGAGCGTGAACTTCCAACCCGATAACACTTTCGAATTCCATTGGCGTTTATTTATGTAATGATGAAACCGTAAAACCCTAAAACCGCCACATCTTGTTATTCCGGCACTGAATGGGTGAACCCTGCAACGCAGTCAGTCTCTCATCCGTCAGTATCCCTGTTCAGGGCACGATGGTTGATGCGAGGCCGGCAGTGTAAGTGCGACGGGTGAGGCACGAAACCGCTCTCTTTGTGCGAATGGTTGTCAACCCTGATAGACTATGGTGCCATTAATGAAAACAGCGGTCAAGACAGGGATTCCCGGCTCCGTTGACTGGGTTGATTCCTATCGGTTTCCAGCGGATATGATGGTGCTGGTTTCAGCCGGAATATGCAGAGCTCAAGGGGAAAAATGGTCCGGCGCTGCAAGGCTCAAGTATAAAGCAAAGACAGGTCTATGAATACAGCGCATCATTCAGCAGCAGGGTTTCAGCCCGGGGAAGAAACTGTGCCATGGATATCCGTTGACTGAACACATCGTTGACCAGCTCGTTCAGGGGCGCTGCCGGCTGGCCTCGTTTTTGGGCCCCGGTCGAGAGAACGGCCAGTTTTTCAAGACCCACCTGTTGTATCTGCGCTTTTTGCTCCCCGTCCAGGTCGTCTGAAAGGAAAATCTTGCAGAGACTGTAGAGGCGAAAACGGTCCATGGCGGGGTACTTTTGAGACAGCTGGTCGGCATGGCCCCCATGTTTTGTCAACAGCCGCATTCCGATCAGCCCGACAGGATGCGTGGCTGTGATGCGCAGCCACAGGTCATAGTCTTCACAGGCCGGTAACCGTTCATCAAACCCGCCAGCAGCATCAAACACCGTTTTTCGGATCAGCACGGATGATGGGGAGACGGTGCAGAGGTGAAGGCTCTGCGGGAAAATATAGCCGGCCGGTTTCCGGTGTTTTTTGTGGGGATTGACAAACCGGCCGCGCCGGATCCAGGTCTCTTCCGTCTGGGAGAGATTCAGTTCCGGGTTTTGTTGATGAAAATCAATTTGATGCTTAAGTTTATCCCGATGCCAGGTATCATCCGAATCCAGAAACGCCAGAAATTCCCCGTTGCTGTGCCGGGCGCCCTTGTTCCTGGCTGCACTGACTCCGGCCGGAGGCTGACGGATCAGGCGGATGGTCGAGTCAAACAGGGCTCGCAGACGCTCCTCTGTCCCATCGCTGGATCCGTCGTCGACAACGATCAACTCAAATGACTTAAACGACTGGATTAATACAGATTCAACAGCAGCTGTCACCTGCTGAATGCGATTATGAGTGGGGATGATCACCGATACGGATGGCATCACGATTAATACTCCCATGGCATTGAACGGCATCCCTCTGAAATCAGGCAGGGATCGTGCACATCTGCTGTACAAAGCCGGCCTGGTGGGATATAGGGTTTGGGGATATCTCCCAATGGGTTGAAAAATGGCGGTTTTGGGGGCATAATAGCGTAATTTATTGTAATAATAAAATAAAACCGGCAAAAACAAAGCGGTTGTGGAATCGGTAAAGATTATTGTAGAATGGCCCCACTTGCTAACAACAAAAGATAAAATATGAAAATTGATTTGCAGCACCATCTATATCTGTTCCTGATTATTATAGGAGCACTGGCAGTTTCAGGCAACGTATCTGCAGAAGTACAGAACAGTCTCCCGGACAGCTTGTCGGACCCATGTCCCCAATACACCCACATCGATCAGGGAGAGAACAGCGTCTTCGATTTTTCGATTGAGCGTCTGTTTGCGGAAGAAACCGTCGGCGGAACCTGCACGGTTGACCTGGAATCAGCCACTGACACCCCGGTCAACGAGGCAGGGCTAGAGACAGTCACCCCTGAAGCGGAAACAGGAGATGCAATCGTTTCCGGGGAGCATCTGGAGCCAGTGGAAGCCGATGAAAAACCGGTGGTAACCCTGAACGTTCCGGAAGCGCTCCCATTCCTGTTCGCCAGTGAGGGGGCCTCTGAAAAAACAGAAGATGAAGATGAAACGGATTCAGCGTTGTTCTTCATGAACATCGAAAAAATGACGACGGACAGTCCCGAGTTTGAAGACGACACGCTCATCTTTGCGGAGACGGATCCCGTTCTCATTGCCCTGGAAGGGGGACAGGAAGACACGGCTGATGATCAGCAGGCAGGGGTTGAAGAAGAAACGGCAGCCGGGGAAAGTCCGGATCTGATGGCCCTGGAAACAGCGGTTTCCGTTGCTCCTCTGGCAGTTCCGGATATCCCGGTCTATACCAATAAGCGGATTAATGCGTTTATCCAGATGTACACCCGCAAGAAAAGAGACATTTTCGAACAGGCCATCGATCGGTCCGGTAAATACATGAAGATGATTCATCGGGTGTTCAGGGAGTATGAATTGCCACCCAATCTTGCCTATCTGGCGGTCGTCGAGTCCAACTTCAATCCCTTTGCCCGTTCCAGGGCCAATGCGGTGGGAATGTGGCAGTTTATGAGTTATACCGGAAAGATTTTTGATCTGGAGCGCAGCTGGTGGCACGATGACCGCTTTGATCCTGAAAAATCGACCGTAGCCGCCGCCCAGTATTTGAAAAAACTGCACCGGACGTTTGATGGTGACTGGGAACTGGCATTGGCGGCCTACAACAGCGGCGGGGGGACGGTCCGTCGGGCCATTCGCCGGGCGAAACGGCTGGGAAAGCCCACCGATTTCTGGTCCTTGAAACTTCCGAGAGAAACCCGGGGCTATGTGCCTGCATTTTATGCCGTCGTGACGGTCTTCAGTGATCTGGACTCTTATGGTTTCAAGACGAAGCCGGTCCTGCTGGATGAGGTTTCCAAAAAGCCGCTGGAGGTCGCAGGCGGGATTTCACTGAAGCAGGTGGCCAACGCGCTGTCCATCGAGCATGATGTCCTCTCGGAATTGAATCCCTGCCTTCGGTTGCGAGGCCTGGTACCGCCGACCTACGAGAGTTACGAGATCAATATTCCAGGAGATTTGGAACTGTCGAATCAGCACTTTGCCAAACTGGAAAAACTGGAAGCGGATCGACTCAGCAACTGGAAGTCCCATACCGTCAGACAGGGAGAAACACTCTGGTCCATTTCCCGCTATTACAAAATCCCGGTGGAGAAAATCCTGGCTTTCAACCACTTCAAGCGCAGGAACCTGATCAACATCGGCCAGAAATTGATGCTCCCGGTGCCTGCCAATTGGGAGGCACCGGTGGTTCAGTCCGGGGCAAAACTGGCGAAAAAAGCGCTGGATAAGTTGCCGGGGGTGACCTATGTTCACACCGTGCAGAAGGGGGATACCCTCTGGAAAATATCCAACAAGTACAACGTCCCGATCAGCATGATCCGATACTGGAACCGGAATGTCCTGAAGCGGCGGTTATTGAAGATCGGAACCGAGATCGTTCTGAAGCTGCCGGCCGATTACGATGCCAGTTCAACCTGACCGGCCTGCAGGGTTGGGCAAAACGACGGTAAGAAACTGATTGTTACTGGTTAACCCATTCAGACCAACTTCCTGCCCATGGGGAAACATTGAGTCGTCCAGGTTCGTTCTGCCACTGCTCACCATATCACCCGTTAACCAACCGCAGCAACGCGCGAACCACCTCTTTTCCTTCAAACAGATCCTTACCGACAGCTGGTTTTTCCCTGGTCGAGATCCTGGCGGTTCTCGCCGTTTTCTCGATTGTCACCGGACTGGCAGTTGTATCGCTGGGGCCGCTGTGGCAGAAGCACCGCCTGAAGCAGGCCACCGGAGAACTGATGGCCCGGATCCAGACATGCCGCATGCAGGCGATTCTGGAAAGGCGAACGGTGCAAATCAAAACGGCGGGATCGGTGCTGTCCCGTCGTCATAAAACCGGTGTTGACTGGAGCGACTGGGAACAGTACCGGTTTCCGGATCCGGTCCGGCTTTCCATGAGCGGCACGAGCAGTTTTTACAGCAAGGGGTTTGCCTCTCCCAAAACCATCACGGTGATCCATAATGACTATCAGCAGAAGGTCATTATCAATATCAATGGCAGGGCAAGGGTCAGCGAGATCTATTAGGCCCGGATTTACCCTCATCGAAGTGATGACAGCCCTGGTTGTTTTCTCGTTTCTGGTGGGCCTGGGCACACAGTTCGTGGCTTCCGGAACCGCCCTGCCCTTTGTCTCCGATCGTGTCGAACCCTGGCTGGGTTTCCTGGAAGAGAGCAGCACGACCCTCAGAAAACTGCCGGCCCATTCTCCACTCTGGAATCCGGGGGTTTACGAGGATCCCTTTCCAGCCATCAGCAAACCGCCGGCACTTTCCTCCTGGAAACTGGCCTGGGTGAGCACCAACCTGGCTGGATATCGGGCGGCCCGTTTTTCAGCCGTGACCCGCCAGAACAAAACCATAGAGTGGTATGTCTACACCAGAGTGCCTTGAGAAGCGCGGTTTTTCACTGGTTGAAATGCTGGTGACCATCCTTGTTGGCGCGGTATTGATGGGGATAGTCAGCACAAATGCTCCCCGGCTGAAAACAATGGCGGATAAATTCCTCAACCAGGCGCTTTATGAGGAGCAGTACCTGGTTTTTCTGCTGAAGCTGGAGGACGAATATCAGCAGTCGGCCACCAGCAATCCGGAAGGCGCGGAGCGGATCGGGCAGCTCATTTTTGAGCAGGATGAGAACCTGGACGGGGACCTGAACGATTCCGGGGAACGCATCGCCTATCGCTGGAACGAAAAAGAGCAGCGCATCGACCGAAAAAGCGGCAGCGGGAACTACCAGGCGCTGCTGGAAGGGATTACCGCCTTTTCCTGGGCACAGACCGGAGACGCGCCTGTCTGTCATCAACTCGAGATCCGGAATGTGTTCAGCCCAAAACCCCGGACCGTCGTTTACTGCATGGATGATCTGGATTGAAAGGCAGGAACAGCGCACAGGATCGCTCTTTGACACCAGGTGGGTCTGGGATGATGATATCAACTTGGAGTTTCATAAAGCCCGTAACATGACCTCTTATATCTACCGGGAATCTGTGGCTGAAGACACCTATCAAATTGCGGAAAAATTTGCCTTTTATGTTGCTGACCTGTTTGCCGAACTAGTGAAGCGGAACCATGATTGATCTTTTACCTGAACATCTGGCCGAGGTGAAGTCAATTCTAAGAAATATCGTTCCGGATTGCGAAATCAGAGCTTGTGGTTCAAGAATTGTTGCAACCGCGTCCAGGTATTCAGACCTTGACCTTGCCATCCGCTCCGATCGAGTTATCGGGCAGAGTCTTGTCTGTAGATCTGTCCCCGCTGACGTTATTGAAGCTCAAAACAAACCCCTTTATACCGGGAAAGCGGTTTCCCCTGAAAGAGTTGTTTACAAAAAGATCGGGTTTGATTACTATCACAGGAGAGATTAAGAGGACACAGAGCCCGATGGGAATCCTCCCCCAGGGCAACAATCCCCGGTTGTCTTCTCCTTCCCAAAAGCAAGGCCCTATAGTTCAAGGGATAGAACGTAGGTTTCCGGAACCTAAGATCCAGGTTCGAGTCCTGGTGGGGCTACCATATTATTACAGATAGTTACTGCAATATTGAATCGGCAAAAATTCCTTTGGTGTCCACATAGGTGTCCACCATTCAGGATTACTGGACATTTTTTTTGCTTTTTCCTTCATCTGGAACTGAGGTTTTCCAGGACACCTTCGCAACGTCGGATTCATCTACCAGATTATAACGCTGAAACATGCTCAGTGTTTTGTGTCCGGATATTTTCATGATCGTTGGAATGTCATTGCCAGCTCGCCGAAGGTTCGTGATTGCGCAGTGACGGAAATCATGAAACATGAAATCTTCAATGCCGGCATCTTCCTTCGCTTTTTTAAAGCTCTTTCTGAATGTATCGAAGGATTTACCGTTGTTCTGGAATACCCGGCTGCGTGTGAACCGGCTTGGCAGTTTTTCGAGAGTCTTTCTTACCCGAGGATGTAATGGGATAAGCCTGCCCTCCTTTTTTCCTTTCGTTCGCTTTGCCACCAGACGGATAAATCCAGGTTCTGATTTAAGATCGACTTCATCCCATTTCAGCAAAATTATTTCCTCAAATCGCATTGGTTCGTGGAATGCGACAATCAGAATAGGCTTAATATGTTCAGGTGCAGCAGCAAGAAGTCTTTCAAACTCCTGATCGCTCAGAACCCTTTCACGGATATTTTCTTCTTTCAGAATCGGGGCGTCCTTGATCGGATTTGATGAAATCTTTTCATATGTCACAGCACGATTCAGAGCTGTTTTTATTGTAGTGACTTCCCGATTCATCGTTGCAACAGTTATTTTTCGGCCCGGGTATTTCCTCGACTCTTCTTGACCCCGTGATTTTCGGTAATTTTGGATCCCAGCCAGAGAAATATGCTTAACAATGGTCTCCTTTCCCATTATACGATTAATATTGCACAGTGATTCTCTTATCCGCGTGTAGGATGACAATTCGTTTACTTCCGGAAGCGCGAGGTACCAATTAATTATTGAATCCAGGTTTTGCGAAGCATTTTTGTCTTTTTCAATATATCTCTCTTCTAAAGTCTGTGTTTCAACCTGCCTCAATCGATTTTCAGCAGCCAGTTTAGATCTTCCTATCCTTTCTCTTTTTCGTTTTCCGTTAACACGGTAATCAATCCAATATATCTTACTTGAGTGCTTTTTTAAACCAAACCCACAGGAACATGTATTACTTTTTAGCGAATTTCTTGTTTTGCATTTTGGACATTCAACAAGTAATGCCATAAACGATCTCCTAAATATTCATATATTTAATAATTCATTTGCTATCCAACCAAGGACTCATAATTTCGTCAAAAATTGCGATTGCTTGCGCGTATAAATCTATTATTTTAGACTTTGTGCGAGAATCAACTTGAATTTCATTATCCAGTTTTTCAAGCACTGATTCGTCTCTTTTATTAACAAAAGACGCAAATACTCGATATATAAGATATTGAAAGTTTTCCGTGCCAAGTTCTGTCTTTGTTTTTATTAAATAATCATGTAATTTGGCTCTCAAAATACGGTGCTTTAAAAGTCTCTTACCAAACTCCTCAAAACAAAAATGTGGTGATTTTTCATATGTCGAAAGAATAACTCCGAAAACTTTTTCGAACTTGGAAAGCAGACCGTTTTCAAGGAAGTTTGTTAATCCTTCAAGATCAAATTGTTCTAATGCGATAATCTTAACTTTTAAGATAGGACTTAGATTTTTCCATTTATCCACTTTTTGTATCTGTATTCCCCAGTCGTCCAAAATTTCATCTTCATACATGATCCAGTCGGCACTATAACCATGGATTAGCTCAATTGAATTTGCCAGCAATCTTGAAACTCGTGTTTGCCCCGTCACAACTCTTGCCAAGCTGGTTGGTCCCATACCGATTGAAACAGCAAATGCCCTTTGCGACATTCCAAGCTCTTCATATATTTTTTTTATGCGTTCTCCTGGTTTCATAATAAATTCTCCTGGTTTCATAATAAAAATACAGTTGTCTTATTTTAGTGATGTTATACGCAACATAATAAAAAACATTGTTGGGAAAAGTAAAAAAGTAGTTGACGAAACAATAGCGCTTGGTGTTTCATCATGCTTAACAACAATATTTATTAATTATGTATATAATGTCAACACTAATCGTGAGGTGTAATGGATAACCAAAAAGAAAATGCTTTGCTTTCTATCCGTGAAGCTGCTGCTCAATTGGGTAAAATTGCAGAATCTACAGTTCGGTCGTGGATTTACCAGGGAAGATTGCCGATCGTTAATCTCGGGAGGCGGGTTTTTATTCACAGTGAAACTATAGAAGCTGTTCAACGATTGGGATTAGATGCAGTCGATCCTCAAAAAAACAAAAGTTCACTAGATATTAAGTGAACGAGAAATGAAAAACTCTGCTACGTGATAACTCATCTGGTTTCATTTTTTTTATTATCTGGAACTCCACATTTCCAGAATGATTTCTAAGAGGCTGAAAGTTATTGCAAAGCCCCCACTATGTGAGAACTGATCACAGGATGATGACGTGAACACAGCCTCTACAAGTAAATCGAGCATTGATTATTCGGATTTGCTTATCAAGGTCAGATCCCTTCCAGAATACAGTGACTTTACTGCTGAGCACGAGCCTGGGAAATTTAGAAAACCGACCAACGGGAACACCTCGCGTTTCGTTCTTGATGTTACCGGGCTCTATGATCTTAAAAATGGAGAACAGATAAAGACTCTTCACCAAATCGGGGTTGAGAATAGCCTGATTGAGGGTGGCCAGAGTAGGAAAAAACCCACAGCAGAATGGCTTTATGAAAAAAGTTCCTGCAATAGTGAAGACCGAGAAGACATTAAAAAGTATTTTTCGGGTCGATGCATAGAGATAACCGACACACTGATTGACGAAATGGGTATCCGGATAAACCGGTATAAAGGATTGGCGGTTATCATTCCTATGAAAAATCCGGCCGGGAACATTATCCAGCTGCATAGAATCATTATTGACCCCAAAACTTACACGAACGTATCAAAGAAACTGATCGATAGTGCTAATAGTCGGGACCGAGGTCTTTTTTTGAAACGCGGACAGCGTCTGGTTATTTTTGAGGGGGTCGAGGACGCACTTACCTGGCTATTGAAAAATCCGGATGATTCTATCCTGGTGACCTTTGGAACCTCTGGATTTAAGCTGATCAGTTCCTTTATCAAAGCATACAAAGGAAATGTTGCCCTGTATCTCGATCCGGACGAAGACAACCAATCAATGAAAATGAGCCATTGTCTGGGACCGGATATAGGACGATTCATCCCGACACTTGGGTTTAAGATTGATGCAAACAGAGCATTGCAACAGGGGCAGCTTGATGAATGGATTCAATCGCTCAGGCCGGTACAATGGGAAGAGGTCAAGCAGAACAAAAATCCAACTGGCAATTTTCAGGAAATTAAGGTGGGTGTAGACCAGAGCAAGAAAATACTGGAGGATCTTTCCCATAATATTCTGGCAAAACAGACCCCGCTAAACCAGAAATTCAACCTTGACCTGGTTCCACCGTCAATCAGGGATTACATCCTTGAATTATCGAAAACCACTGATGCTGAGCCGGTCACTCTTCTGATGTCTTTTATAGTAAGCTTTTCAGTCGTTTCAAGACACAAGATCTATTTTGAAAGCAAGATGGAATCTGCCAATGGATACTTTCAACGCCTTTACGCAAATATCTGGTCAATTGTTCTTAATGGGTCAGGACAATTTAAAACCACTGCACTAAAAAGAGGCTCCCATATCATGCGGGAGCTTGAGACTGAGAGCAACAGACACACACTGGCAACCGGTGGATCGATGCAGGGTTTTAGAGCTGATGTTGAGGAAAATAACGGGGGAGGACTGCTTATCTCTGAATTCAAAGCCTGGATGAATGAGATTAACCAAAATCACAACCAGGGATTTCAGGCAATGCTGACAGATTGGTATGATGTGCCTGATAAAGCCATCCACCGGATTGTGAAGGATGGGAAGGTTATTATCGTAAGGCGGCCGTTTATTTCAATCTGTGGAGCGTCAACCATGGCATGGTTCAAGGAATTTTTAAGTGCCAAAGAGATAGACAGTGGTTTTCTTGCCCGATTTTTGTTTTTTTGCCCACCACAGAACCGGACGATTCCCCCATTTATGCCGAGGGAAAAAGGCCGGGTTGATCCCAATGTGACGCATCGGGTTAGAAATATTTTTACTCAGATTTCCTCTAAACAGGACGGATTTTTGAAATATCGATTTACTCCGGATGCTGAAAGGCTAGCTGCTGAATTTCATGATCAGCTTTACCAGCAGGCTGAAAGCGTTCTGGATGAGCAGTCCTACAATTACATTGAAAGCTATTTGAAACGCTGGAGCCCATATATTGTCAAACTGGCTATGCTGTTCCAGCAGTTTCATGACAACACCACAGATCTAATTTCCTGTGAAGCGGTGGAATCTGCCAAGGCGGTTTTAGCTTATTCAATCCAGTCCACCACCTACCTGATTCAGAATAAATTGAAATCACCATTTCAGGATAAAGCAGACAGGGTGCTGACCTGGCTGGCCAAGGGAGGGACAAAAGGGAAACGAGCGAAAGGAACAGCCAAATATCAAGAATTGATCACCTCTAATCTATTCACCGAACCGGATTTTAAGGGGTCAGAATCTTATGACAAGGTTTTGGAGTATCTGGAGCATTCGGGACAGCTCAGCATTTCAGGATCAGAAAACGGAACGAAGAAAGAACGTGTTATAAACCTCATAAATACAGATGGTTGAAAATGTTGAAAAAAGTTGAACCCATGATTCAACCTTTATTTATCTACTTAAGTATCTATTTATATTATATATTTATTTTAATAATATATACAAAAAGACAAGTTGAAAGAGAGGCAGGGAAGTAAAAAGAAATATTTTTTGAATACGAGGGGTGGTTTTACTCAACCTTTCAATTATCCCAAAAATAGAAAATATTAGACTTATATACCAATAGTTTATAGCGTTGAAAACCAGCTTCAACCGCTTTCAATCTTTTCAACCTTTTAATCTGAAAACAGAGATGAACGATTTTTTAAGGCAGAACGAGCAGAACAGTAAGACCGAATTCCCTTCTCTATTTACCTGGACAAGTGAGTCAGTATTTGAACCAGAAGTGGAGGGAAGCGAAGAAGTAAACGCTTATCATTTATCATTTATCATTTATCATTATTCAAATGGCTGGATAATTCAGAGCCATGGATCAAGCAGAGGTTGAGATTGTTAAATATGTAAAGAACCTGCAGCCGTGGCTCTATGCCTTCGATAAGGTTTCCACCTTCCATGAACGTGCAGCGGTACTAGGAATAAGTCACATTGCTTTGGAGAAAAAGGTCAATCAGTACGACCAACACGACCTGAAACATGTCGGCCTTTATGAGTTGATTATGGTCCATCATGGTGAATGGCAACCGCGTCGAGGTGAGGTTGATCATGTCCCGCCTGAACAAGCGCGAATGCCGTTGTTCTGGTCGTTTCTCCTTCTTGATAGGCACCGAAGCGCCACCGATCCGGAATATAGGGAAGCATTGAGTGCCGCCTACAATGAGTTCTTTCAAGGGGTTCCTATATACCAACAATACATTTGCTCAGGCAGCACGACTAAAATGGATAGCATACCGGCAGATTTAAAGATTGTATCAAATATAAAGGCTGAAACCTTTCTCAATTAACAGACATGAAATTGAAACCTGAAAATCTGACAGCATTGATTGATAACCGGGAACAAACGCCGTTCGACTTAAAGCCGATGATGACGGAACGGGCAACCACGGCCAAGGCCGATTATAGTGTCAAGGGTTTCGAAGATCTTATTGCAGTTGAGCGGAAAGAATTCATCGACCTGGTCGGCTACACCACAACCGGCCGGTGTAGATTTGAACGGGAGCAGCTAAGAATGAAAGCCTACCCGTCGAAATGTGTCGTCATCAAGGGCGGGTGGTCCCAGCTTGCTACCGGATCATATCGCAGCCAAGTTAACCCGCTGTCAGTCACTCACACTATAGCGATTTGGATTAGCCGCTATGGGGCCCCGTTTCAATTTTGCGGCCGCTGGGAATTTGCGCAGGATTTGACCCAATATTTTCTTTTCAGTTCAGCGAAGCGGATTCATGGATACTTGGAGAATTCGTTCACTGATATTTTAAGACAAGCATCATAGAGGACAAAATGACAGATCAAATACCAGACCGCTGGTGGCTGCATCACAAAGATCAGATTTTAACAACCGCACGGGATAGGGCAGCTCTTATTTTTGCCGGCATTGCTCAAAAGCTAGGTTGGCCAACGCTGATTGGCGAAGAGGACGTTGCAAAGATGATGGTGAAACTTGAGCCGCGTTTCAATATGTCCGCCGATGAGCTGATTGATGCCGCCATTGACACAGCACTTACAGAGGCAATATTCGAGGTCTTTAGTAAAGAATACGGCCATCTCTGCTCAAGAAGTGAATCGGGAGAAATTCTAATTCCTGTAAGGTGTATCCCGGAATTACACCGATTGTCTGAGGAGGAAATAGAGTCTCGCATTGAGAACCTTTTGAAAGATTACCCAGGAACCGTTTTTTGTATTCCTGACCCAAAAACAGAAACCATCAACTAAAGCAGACATGACGAGAGCAGGAATTGATTTCGAAGTACCTGGCGATTATGCACACATTTCCAGGTCCGACCTTACAAAAAAAAGTTATTTCGTCGTTGTCGAGATGAAGTTGTTGTCCAATAGGATTCTTAGAAAAAGGGTGATGGTGCTGGCCCTCCCAAATCAATAAAAATTGTAAATCTGGTTCTAACACCCAATAAGAGGATAATGCCAACATCGATAAAATCCGTGCATTGAATGAAGACTGGTTGTAGTCACAATCTCAATTTGGGTGAAAACCTAATAAAGGTGACATTTCGAAAATAAAAATCAACACCAAACCTTTATAATTACAATGGCAAAAATAGACTACTTGAGTGTCTACAAGAGATTCCAGAAATATGATGGCACTCTCAAGCAATTCTGTGAAACAAGACGTCCAAAATTAGGCTACAGTGCAACAAAAAAGGGTATTTCACGTCTTAGACAACAAGGAAAAATTGATGAAAAAGTGGACGCCCCAAAAACAGAAAATGTCACCAATGCAACGGCAAAAAAAAGTAAATCGCGCGCGCGTTGGCAGCAGCTCACGCATCGACAGCAGAAATTAATAGAACAGCAGCTCTCAAGCGTAGGCCAGACAAATGCGCAGATGGCGAAAAATGCAGGGTATAATTCAACTAATTTGTCGAAATCGTTTATCAACGCCACAAAAGGGGACACATACCAAGAGGCGTTGGCGAAATCTAGAGCTGAATTACGAAAAATGATCGGAATTCCGGGATTAGCAATACTGATTAGGCTGATTGAAATTGGGTTGTCCAGATTAAGGGATATTGTGAAGCTGGAAAACGGCACAATAACTCTTCGAGAAGATGTTACCTTTGATGATGGGGCGGACTTAACCATTCAGAGTATTACTGTCAGGGAGAACGAGACTGTAACCGAACACAGAACAGATCGTAGAACTGAATTAAGAGTTGTAACCTCCGACAATCAGACTGCATTGACTTCTGCGTTAAAAATCGGGGGGTACTTTGATAATTCAGTATTTAATTCTATTGCATCTGGAAATGAAGATATCAAAGCGTTGTGGCGACAATTCAAAGACAAGGAGATGTCAGCGATTGACTTATCCAATGAGTTATCCATGCAAGGTTTAGATGTTCCAAAGTCGGTATTAATACAGGCCCAGGCAGAGTTAAAAAAGATATACAGTAAAAGCGATGATGATCTAGACAACATCGACATGATGGAATCCTACGATGAAATGTTGGAAGATGCAGCTATCGCCAAGAAAAAGCTGGAAGTGGAGACTGAAAGGAAAAAAGAACTTTTAATACGCGAGAAAGAACTTGCTGAACTGAACAAGAAAACCGATGCACTTGATGATGGATTTGATTAATTGGTAAAAACATATTCCCTTTCAGTGGAGGGATTCTCATGTCCCTTTATCGGGGTGAACCAGGTTACCAGCTAAATCAAAAATAAAGCAGAGAAAATGAAAAAAAATATTGTTACCGGACTTCTTTGTGCCCTTTGTTTAGCCGCTTCAAGCTATATTGTGCTCGAATCTGCTGGTTATTACCAGAAGCTTTACATTCTTGTGGGATTATCTGGCGTGATGGGCTTATATACAGCGATTTTATCAGAAGCCTTCCAACTGGTCCTGGTGATCCTATTGCCATCTGACAATGAGAGTAGTCGTCAGAAGTATTCTTTACTGGCTATTGTTTCTCTAATCTATCTGATGACAATATTCGCCGCTGGCATGAACGTTGGAAAACCGCTTATTGAAAATTGGAGTCAATCGAACAATCAAGCAAAGCTGCTCAGCCTGATGCTGGATGAGCGCAACTCGCTGAATAATCAGGTGAGGCTTCTCCATAGCCAAAATCAGAAAGTAAACACAATACTTTCGATTCAAGCTGAACGTGAATCGTTTCAAGAAATAAAAAATCACCTGAAGAATGGAAATCCAGTTGATTCTACTCTGATTAAGGTCGAACTTGCTGCACTATGGTTGCTGAGAATTCTCATCCAGCTGGCAAATTTGTTCTGTGGCCGGATGATAGCTACCAGAATAGGTAAGGGTACTACTCCAATCGAAAACCAATTTCAAAGAACAGCAAGCGCAAATCCGAAAATCATTCGGAAATGGAAAGCAAAATACACCCGAGAAGAAAACGGTTTTGTGGGTATCATGGAGCTGGATAACAGACTATTTCTTGCTGTGAGTCCTGACAAAAAGAAAAAATACAAAACATTCCAAGGTGCTTTGGGTTTCTTCGATGATACTCCGTACCAAGGTAAAATCCCCAAATGATTTAACGGGGAAGGGTTTGAATACCCTTTATTGATTTATGCGTCAGCCTAACTGAATGCGCGATTAACGAAAAATGATAATAGAGCGATAGTGCTTAGCTGAATTAGACCTCATTAGCTCACATAGATTAGGCCGCTTCGACAACTTGATCGATCATTTCGATTGAGAGCTGAAAAGCAAAACAAATTTTGATTGTTCACCGGCATGCTTGGATGGAGATATTTCCTGGTAATGCCAACCAGGGAGATGCTGATCTGAGATATGCTGCTGGTTAGCATTGGACTATTCAACCAAACGTTTAACCTGTGAAGCGGAAAAGGGTTTGCCTTTGCTGGTCATAAATCCTAATTCATAAAGTTTTTCGGATATCTTCAGAAGAGACAGCCGGGTTCCATTTCTGGGCTTCCTGTAGAATTTTTTTGCAGTTTCAATCAGTTGTTGATTCATTTCCTTATATGACTTCCGTCCCTCACATTTACCTCGTCCCTTGAGAGTCAATATTTTTTGGGTTTGCTCATTTTCCAGTCTGGCTTTGTTGCGGCCGTTGCGAAGCTTTCGGACAATCTGGTTTTTGTCGAGTTCGGCAAAAACTCCTTGAATCTGGATAAGCGCTTTTTTCATCGGATCGCCTTCGATTGCTTTGGTGATGTTCTCCCCGGTATTTGCAGAAATCAACTGAATCCCTTTAGAAGCGATATACACACAAAGATTTTCCTGAACCCTCAGTTCACGAGCTAACCGATCCATTCCTTCAATAATGATGAATCCGATCTTTTGGCGAATCACACTAACCAGCATTTCTTTGAAAGCCGGACGATCTGCTTCTTCCGCAATTCCGCTGATACCCTCTTCGCGATATATTTCGACAATTTGATACTCATTTTTATCGGCAAATGTCTGGATACTATCCGCCTGTCGTTCTATTCCATATCCTTCAACCTGACCTTTTCCTGACACCCTTGCATAACCGACCGCTTTAATTTTCTCAGCCATATTTTGATCCCAGCATCTCTGTCGTAGTTAAAATCTATATTTCTTATAAACCCATAATGACAGATATAAAAGGTTAGTCAATGGATTATTATACTTATTTCTTCAGATATAAGTACATTATTGATAGTCTGAAACGTAAATATGCCCATGGGAAATACAATAAGCGAACAAGGAGAATAGCACACAGCTTTGATGAATGAGATCAGGGGGCTTTTAGGTGAATTTGGAATAGCTGCCCGCTATGGCGATAGGGGTGGATGCCATATCACTCAGCATCGCGACGAAGACTTTGCGGGACCACATATTGGTCATGGTTAATCGATACTCGATAGGCGGATCTTTTTTCACCCACTGGTTTAACCGCTGAAGAATGCGGTCTTTCGCCGGCACCCTATTGATGAAATACCGGGCATGCATTGCCTCTGACCTTTTGGGAAACTCGGATATAGCAAAATATTGGTTATTGTCTGAGGAATCCATGGATGGTTATGGCTTGGCGGATACTGAAACCAGTTTCATTATTGTGTGCATTAATGCATTCGCAGGATTCGTTGGTCGCAGTCAGGATGAATTCATCGGCTAACACCGGAAAATTGTGCAAACACGCAGTAAACACCAAGAATCTTTTGCTCATTCTTTTAATCTGCATAAAAACGAAAAGTCAGGAGAAACCCTGTACTCGCAAATATAAACCGGGAAGGAATGATAAAGGAGGTCAGCATCCGTGGCCGGATATTTGAGATTAATAACAGGAAAGCTGTGCATGCCATATTTCGATTGAAAGAACAAAAAGGATGAGCAACTCATATCCTTCTTGTCGGACATCATGCTTTAATTGTATGATTGAGAATGTTTCTTCGATAGCCAGAACAAACAGTGGCTCTGTCATATACTTTTATCATCTCACAGCGCCGTTTCCTGTGCAGTTGGTCCCAATTGGCTTTTTGATTTCCACAGGCCTCCCCGCTATCATTGGATTACCTGTTCAACGACAACCTGTTTATTTGATCTAAAATGTATTTAACTTGCCCTTTGGGCTGACACGAAAACCGGGTCCTTTGGGCTCGGATTCTTTATTCAACTGGAGGAAATATCTATGGCCAGACTGGAAAGTCTAAGCGAATCTGAACGAAAGACGCTGGAAGCACTGGAGTGTCCAGTTTTCAGCAACCATTCGTGGGTAGACGGACTGCCACTCAGGCAGAGACGGGTCGCGATTATATCCACTGCCGGGCTTCATAAAAGGAATGACCGACCTTTTTCCTTTGCTGCTGATGATGCCTACAGGATCATACCGGGAGATATTAATGCCAATGATCTGGTGATGTCCCATATCTCCACCAATTTCGACCGAACCGGTTTTCAACAGGATTGGAATGTGATTTTTCCTCTGGATCGCATCAACGAATTCAGGGAGCAGGGACTGGTAGGAAGCGTGGCCGATTATCATTACTCGTTCATGGGGGCCAGCGATCCAGTCTCTATGGAACCCAAAGCAAGAGAAGTCGCAGGACTTCTTCTCAAAGATAAGGTGGATGCTGTCTTGCTGGTTCCAGTCTGACCTTTTTGTACACGCACAGTTGGTGCGTTGGCCCATTACATGGAACAGGAAGGCATACCGACCACACAAATAAGCCTGATTCGACTTCACACTGAAAAGATCAAGCCTCCGCGGGCATTATGGGTTCCCTTTGAGCTGGGGCGTCCGCTTGGTGTTCCAAACGATCCCGGGTTTCAGTCCCGTGTATTGTTGGCAGCTCTGCGGTTGCTTGAGGTCTCAAACGGACCCGTTATTTCAGACTTTTCCGAGGACGCTCCGGCATCAAATGATATGGTTACGACGCTTTCCTGCCCTGTTAATCTCAATCCAAAAATTGAAAATCTGAATGATACCGAAAAACTGATGGCCGCTTTCAAGAATGAGATTTCAGGATTACGCAGTTGGTATGACTTGGGGTTGGAAAAAAAAGGACGAACAACGGTCGGTGCCAGCGGGATGACTCCTGAGGCGATCGGTGATTTTGTTTCATCGCTGATTTCCGGAAAAACAATTGAAAATCCCCGCGAGGATATTGCTCTGGGCTTTTCCGTCAATCTGGCGATCAGTGACCTGAAAGCCTATTATTCTGAAGCAATCACAGCTCAGCCGGGCCAGGAAGCTCCTTCAAGCAAACTGATCAGTCATTGGTTCTGGACGGAAACAGTGGCGTCCAGAGTCATCCATACCTTGAAGGAAACTTGCCTTGAAAGCGAAGATAAGCTCTTAAAGCTGGTGGGCAGGTCGTTATTAGTCCCGGCGGAATATGCCTGACAGCACAAAAATCGGCCAAACGGAATCATACGGTTAGGGCAAGTTCGGCGGACGTTTGAATCTCTGTAAAACCCTTATCGTAACCATTTGAACAATCGGACAACCGGGAAAGAGATGAAAAATACTACGCGTTTGAAGTTTCGAGATCGCATCACCTTCAAAATACTAATGGGGATTACGATTTTGATTCTGGGGGTCGAAGGAATGCTTCTCGTTTTTTCCGTATCTTCCAGAAGGCAGGAACTGCACGTCTATCGGCAGGAGGTTCATCAAGTCCTATCAGAGGTCGCAGGGGTATCCATCCCCGAAGAACGAATTCTATCTGACTCAAATATCGCCTCCAAAATTCGTGATTACACCCGGAATATCGTCCTGATGGTGATTTTTATCATTTTTGTTGTGATCTCCGGGTCGTATCTGATTGTTAATCAAATCCTGATAAGGCCCATTCTGACGATCTATCGAGACAACATGCAGATTGCTGAAACAGGTGGTGCCCGTTCAACATTGAAGATTGAGACTTTTCCCAAGAGCGAGGTTGGGATGATTATGCACAGTCGGGACACAATGATTAAAGTACTGGATCGTGCTCAAAAAGAGCTCCTTGAGGCTAATAGAAAACTTGAGCAGCAGAACGAACTGCTGTTGGAAAACGCCAGACTCAGGGAAGATATCGAGCAAATCACCCGACATGATTTGAAAACACCGCTTACAGGCATCATCTATTATCCGCAGCGGGTGATTAGTCTGGGTAATCTCACCGATAAACAGCAGGAATTTCTGCAAAAGACGACCCAACTGGGCTATAAAGTACTCAATATGATCAACCTTTCCCTGGACCTGTATAAAATGGAAAAAAGGACATATGATTTTTCCCCCGTAGAGGTAGATCTCATTGACATAATAGATAATATTATCCAGGAGCACCGTCAGTTGATTCTCGCCAAAGCGTTGGAAGTGGAAGTTCGCATTAACGGCCAAATTGCCGCCGCTGAGGATCGTTTCATGGCACAGGGAGAAGAGCTGCTTTTTTACTCCATGCTGGCCAACCTGGTCAAAAATGCGTTGGAAGCAACACCGAAGGAAGAAAAAATTAGCATCTCTCTGTCCGATGACAGTGGGACTGCTATTCGGATTAGTAACAAGGGCAGCGTGCCCGAGGAAATTCGCGACTCGTTTTTTGAAAAATATTCAAGTTCCGGCAAAACCGGGGGAACCGGACTCGGGACCTACTCAGCAAAACTCATTGCCCAGACCATGAAAGGGCAAATCGCGCTGGAAACCTGCAATGAGAACAATACAACGGTCCTGGTTTCATTCCCTGTTAAAACCGCTTGAGTCAAATGGATTTCATATGTTTGGTAAAATCAAAAGGAAGATCTCAAATAAGTTGATATCGGCCGTGCTCGGCGTATTGATAGTTATTTTCATAGCTCTGAATGGATTTATTCAATACACGGTCAACAAAAACCTGAAACAGGTCGTTGAAAAGGACCTGCGGGCTGAGGTGGGTACTGCCTGGCATATTCTGGAAGCTGTGCGCAGCAGCGCACAGCATAAGGTAAATGCGGATCTGAATGTTGCCCATTACCTTTTTTACAATTCCGGGACACTGCAGGAAACGGAAAAACTGCTTTCCATGCAGGCAATCAACCAGATCACAAATGAGGCACACCCTGTCAGTATGAGGCAATGGCTTTATAACGAGCAGCAGATCCAGGGCAACTTCGAGTTTGTGGACCGGTTGCAGTCGATTCTTGGCGGAACAGCCACGGTCTTCCAGAAAATCGACAAAGGGTTTCTGAGGGTTTCCACCAATGTCATGAAAACTGACGGATCACGGGCGGTCGGTACCTATATTCCCAATGACTCCCCTGTCATTCAAACCATCATGAGAGGAGAGACGTATAAGGGCCGGGCCTTTGTCATTGATGATTGGTATCTGACAGCCTACGAACCCATCGTCATTGATAATGAGGTGGCGGGCATCCTTTATGTGGGCGTAAAAGAAAAAAACCTGCCGGCGTTGAAAAAGGCCATCCAGTCAATTGTGGTCGGAAAGACGGGATACATGTTTTGTCTGGATCAGGATGGAAATTACCTGATACATCCCGATCTGGAGGGGAAGAACGGATCCCGTCAGCCGGTTATTCAGGAGATGCTGAAAAAGAAGACTGGCACGGTCTATCATGATGAAAATGGCAAAAAGGTGCTGACGGTTTATGCAGAATATGCCCCTTTCAACTGGATACTGGCCGTCAATGCCTATGAAGGAGAATTTGTGGATGACGTCATGGCCAACATCCGAACCCATCTCCTCTGGCTGCTGGGGGTCTCTATTCTTCTGATTACCGGGGTTCTGTTCTACCTGTCACGCTCCATTACCCGATCGATTTACAGTGTGGTCTCCCGCTTGAAAGAACTGGCCGGGGGAGACCTGACGCGTATCGTTGAACGGAAGACCGACGACGAAATCGGCATCATGACTACCGATTTGAATACGGTGACGCAGAGCCTGGCCCAAATTATCAGCGAGATCAACGGAATCACAACCTCCCTGGAGAGTACGTCAACAGAATTGGAACAAATTTCGGAGAACATCGCCCAGAATGCAGCGCAGAACGTAAAAAAATCCGAGAGTGTGAATGAAGCGGCACAAGAAATGAGCGCGAACATGGTGTCCGTTGCGTCTGCCACCAATCAGGCTTCTGGAAACATCGAAACGGTTGTGGCATCCAGTCAGGAGCTTTCTGCAAACATCGGGGATGTTGTCCAGACAATCGCACAGGCCAAAACGAGCACCGAGAACGTTGTGGCAGTTGCCGGAAAGGTGTCGGCCAATATCCGGCAATTGATGGCCGAAGCGAAGGCTATCGGAACGGTGACTGAAACGATTTCCAGTTTCAGCAATAAAATTGATCTGCTGGCGCTGAACGCAACGATAGAAGCGGCGCATGCCGGACAGGCCGGTAAAGGATTCGCTGTGGTTGCCGCTGAAATCAAGGAGCTTGCCAACCAGACGGCCGCATCAACAGCCGACATTGAAATCAAATTGAAGGGCATTCAGAAGTCCACGGGTATTGCAGTATCCGGAATCGAAGAGGTGGCTGAACTGATCGAGGGTATTAACGAGGTGGTAGCCTTGATCAACCATTCCATGATACAGCAGCGGACGGCCACGGAAAACATAACGGAAAACATCGGTCAGGTCTCCATGGGTCTTAAGGAGACCAACGTGAATGTTGAGCAGACTTCTCAGTTTGCCGAGAAGGTGGTGTCGGAAATCACAGAGGTGAATCGGAAAGCAGGAGCGGTCAACCAGACAACGGAAAAAATCAAACAGAGTGCCAGTCACCTGAATACGGTTACCCGTCAGCTGAAGGAAAAAATGGCTCGATTCAGGATTTAGTCCATTCGAAGAGACGACGCACCAGCGGGGTTTGGATCCACTTCGGATTCAGCGTCAACAATGGCGTTTAAATCGGAAAAACTTCTCCGTTTATGATGCTGAGGCGTTTATCGCTGTCATTACCCGGCACTTTCCCAAAAAATCGTTCCAAACGATTCGCAACTATAGCGTCTCTTGAGGCACTGCTTCATATTTCATCATAGTAGCCTGCCATTTGAGTTTTCCTCGTTGCTGTTTCAGAACGCTGTTCAGTATATACGGGATTGGGGCTTGTCTGTTACTGCCAATGATGTACGTTTGATAATTGTTCAGAGTACCGTGACCTTCATTATCAGTAAAGCTTTCAATCAATCGGGTGACAATCGTTGTGCGATCTGCAGGATGATGAAAAAAGGAGTTTGGTAGGGCTTCCATTTTCAGAATTTCATCATCAGGACAGTTAAAATGACGCACCGCGCTGTCACTGATCATGACTGCCCGGCTGTCCAATAGTGAACGAATGGATAGTTCCTCTGGAAATGCAACAAACATATAAGGTTCCGCATCCTTAATAAAATCATATTCCGCCTTTCTTTGATTGATCCGTTTGGCGATTCGAGTAATGAAAAAAGGCGGTACAAAGGGAACCAGGTACTTCAAATATGTGGCAGCAGGAAAAAAGGAACCAAGTTCATCAATGATTTGCAGAAGAATCAGGATGCTTGTTCCTACGGTCAATGTTGCCAGGGGTGGGGTTGACACAATCTTTTCTACCACATTCTGGATAATACCGATCGGTTGTGTTGCCATAGATTGACATTTTCGTATAATTGGAACATTCAGATAGAAATGGCTGCCTTTTCATTGCCTGTGCCATCAAAGAAGACATTGAATTGTATGAAATAAATGAAGAAGACTGTTTTCAATGCAAGGTTATGAGTCTTTAAATGCTATTCGGATTTAAGGGGTGTCTGAACTGACTAAAGGCAATATCCGACAATAAATGCTAAAACCTAAATTCTGCAAGTAGCCATGATTGGACTGTCATTGAACTCATTCTCGACAGGCTTCCTGCCTGTCTCCGAGGGCGGCCGCCTAACTCACCCTCCTGGTGAGTTTTGACGGCTCCCAATCCGTTCAATAACAGACCAACTATGGCTTGCCTAAAGCGAATCTATTGAAACTTACTTGCAGAATCTAGGTAAAAGGTTTTTTCAATTATGTCGGCCTTCGAATTCAATAGTATATATTCAGGTTTGGACCTCTTGTTGAACCTTTAAACGGGTTTAATCCCCTCAATATAAGCGGAAACAACATAATCACCGGCGGCGCTTTCTTTTGACGGACTCCATTGTTCGATCAATTCCTGACTCTTATCATTCGGCTCTATCTTGATATTCTGAAACCCGGCTTCACTTAACATTATCGTTGTGTCCTGAATGGTCGCCGCCCCTCCGATACAGGCGGATACCAAGTTCAGATCGTTTTTGATCGCGTCCGGAAGTTCTATTTTCGCCAGTACATCCGAAATAGACAAACGACCCCCCGGCTTCAGTACCCTGAATGCTTCATTATAAACGGCTTGTTTGTCCGGAGACAGGTTGATGACACAGTTCGACATGATCATGTCCGCTGTATTGTCAGCGACCGGTAAATGCTCAATCTCTCCCAATCTGAATTCGACATTTTCAACAGATGCTTTTTTTGCGTTATCTCTGGCCTTGCTGATCATATCAGCCGTCATGTCCACACCAATAACTTGTCCTTCCTCACCAACTTCTCTGGCCGCCAAAAAACAGTCGAATCCTCCGCCGCAGCCTAAATCCACCACGGTCTCTCCCTTTTTCAATGAAGCCAGAGCAACCGGATTACCACAACCAAGATTCATGTTGGCTCCTTCCGGTATTGCTTTAAGATCTCCCTCATTATATCCAATTAACACCGCCATCTGTTCTGAAGTGATTTCTGTTGATCCACAGCAGCTAGTGTTTTGGGTCTTATCTGAATCCGATCCACAACAACTGGCGGAAGAGACTGTTTCAAGCGTTATCGCGTTGGGACCGCAGCACGATCCAGAGGCGTCGGGAGTCTCATTACGATTCGCTCGGGCTATTGATCCGTATCTCTCTCGAACGGTTTCTCTTATTTTTTCACTATCCATTTTTATCCTTCTTAATTGACAAGGGATGATAGATGAAAAATCCCCCTTGTACTTGTTTAACAGGTTTGTACAACCATTTTTGACTGTCCAGGGTAAGGTCACGCATTGGCCTCAAACCAACCGGAGGTGCGTTTACATATTCCAACCAGCATTAACATGACGGGAACCTCAATAAGTACGCCAACGACTGTAGCCAATGCCGCTCCCGAAGACAGCCCGAAGAGCATAACGGCAGTAGCGATGGCCACTTCAAAGTGATTGGAAGCCCCAATCATGGCGGCTGGGGCGGCATCCTCATAACGCAGTTTGAGTACTTTCCCAGCGCCATATCCAATTACGAAAATCAGAACGGTCTGCAAAAATAATGGGATTGATATCCAAAGGATGGTCAGGGGATTTCCAAGAATCGTCTCACCCTTGAAACTGAAAAGCAGAACCAAGGTCAATAGCAAAGCAACTATCGTCACGGGAGTGAGGACCGGAGCCCCGTTTACCCGAATGGAGATTCCATCCAATGTATTGGCCAAACCGGGCGCTATTTTTCCCAGAAGAACACCTCCGACAATACACAATCCAACCCAG
>JAHJRI010000393.1 GCA_018830885.1 bacterium
GTCAACCTGGAGGGAGATCGGTCTGGTCAGGCGGTGGTTCGGGATTTGATTCCATGGGGATCAGAATGGTGAACCGGGTGCCTTTCCCGGTTTGGGATTCCACCTCGATGGTGCCCTGGTGGTTTTTCGAGATAATCATGTAGGAGACGGACAACCCGAGCCCGGTACCCACGCCTTCGGGCTTGGTGGTGAAAAATGGCTCAAAGATTCTTCTCTGTTCAGCGCTTGTCATACCGGGACCATTATCTTCAATTTCGATCCTGACCATATCCTGATCAGCTTTTAACCGCAGGATGATTTGTGGTTTCGCAGCTCTTGGGCCACCCGACATGGCCTGGGCGGCATTCTTGATCAAATTATACAGAACCTGCGCGATTTCAGTTTTATTGCAGCAGACGGGGGGAAGTCCCTCTTCGAATTCTCTGATGATCTCGATATTGCGAAAGTCATAGTTTTTTTTCAGATCATAGTCCGTTTTTGCCAGCTCGACTGTACTTTCAAGCAGTGAGACAATATTCACCGGCATTTTCCGGGTACCGGTCTTGCGGCTGAAATGGAGCATGTTTTTGATAATCTCCGCGGCTCTCTCACCGGACTCTTTTATTCCAGCGAGATAGTACAATATCTGTCTTTTTTCAAGGTAGGTTCTCATGCGCTTCAAATCCACCCCACATCGCTCGGCTGTCTCGACATTTGTCTTTAAATCGGATGAGAGACGTCTGATAATATTCTGGGCTGCCTGAAGAATGCCGGCGAGCGGGTTGTTGAGTTCGTGAGCCATACCCGCTGCCAGACCCCCGACGGATACCATTTTTTCTGTCTGCAGCATTAGTTCCTGGGTCCGCTTGCGATCGGTAATATCGCTCATAATCCCCTGGACACCGACAATCTCACCGGCGGCAACCATCGGTCGGGTACTGAATCGCACCCAGCGCACATTGCCCGGTCTTGAGACAATCCGGCATTCAACCTGCCTGGACGCACCTTGAATGGTTTGCCTGATTGTGGCCATGACTTGATCGCTATCCTCCGGGACAACATAATTGAAAGCCTGTTGCTGCTTTAATACCTCAATATCATAACCAAAAACGCTGTTTGCGGCAGGACTGACATAGGTAATCTGGCCATTGATATCAGTCGTGAAAAACACATCATCCATGTTTTCGACCAGTTCGCGATATTTTTTTTCACTCTCTTTTAAAGCCGATAAAACATCATCCTTCTGTTGATTGGTCCGGAACAGCGCTTCCGACAATGTTTCTGTCGCGGTAAAGGCCCGGGAAAAACGCATGGATAACATGACTGAATGGAACAAAACGAAAAAAAACAGACCAAAAGGAGCAAGATTCATTGCGGGAGCCAGTTCATTACCCGCCAGAATATCGAAAAACACCGTTGCCAGCAGAATGATCCCCCCCAGGAAAATCCAGATGGCGCCTTGCCGTCTATTCAAGAGTGTCCGGATGAAGAGATAAATCCCATAGACAGTCAGGACAACCACCATCAACTGGTTGTACCGCATTACATGGGAAAAAATTCTGACCGGCGTAACCAGTGTGAACAGGCTGAACAAAATATTGACCAGCAGGACAAACCGGCTCAGCCGTTTTGGAAATTCAGGAAACAGAGACACCAGGAACATCAGAAAAAACGGGACGCTCAAGTAGAAGGTTAAATATTCAAGTTTCTGAAATATTTCCCAATTGAACCCCGGAAAAATACTGATCAGAAATCGTTCACCCACCAGTACCTCTCTGATTCCCGCCCAGAAACAGACAAGACTGAAAAAAAGGGACGATTGCTCCTTTGGCCTGAAAAGGAATAACCCGACATGGTAAAAAGCGATTGTCAGCAGACTGCCAAACAAAAAAAGCTCAAAGGCCAGGTTTCTTTCCCGTTTTTCCCTGATCTTTTTTTCCGTTCCCAGTGTAATCGGTTCCCAGACACCGCCTTTCCAGTGCCTGAAGTTGGATACCTGCAGCGTCAGGAGAATTTTATCTGCCCGGGTGCTGATGGCTGCGACCTTTGGTAAAAACTGTGGAGTCATGGTTTCCAGGGATTTCCCGACTGTGCCATTGGAGAGCACCAGCGTCTCATCGACCCAGATCCTGTAGGCGGTTGCCATATCCAGTACTTTCAGGGCCAGCGTTTCTTCCGGGGAGTCAATCCTTATTTCCAGTCGAAATGTCGCTACCCCATCCCCTTCCAGCTCTTTACCGTCAACCTGATACCCGTTCCAACTCCCTGGCAGTTGAATATATCCGGTTTGTGCGGGCAGATCGCGATATTTAAAACCACCGGGGTCAATCAGCTTATTCCAGTAAAACTGCCATTCGCCATTGAGATTGATCAGTCCGTCCTGACTGAAATTCCAGCCTCGTAGATCCAGAATGCCTTTCTCCACCTTGGGGACCTTTTTCACAGCCGGTTTTGACATACAGGCAGAAAGAGACGCCAGTATCATCGTCATCAGTATCAGGAAAGCCAGGAAAGCGGGTTTACAGGCAGGAGAATTCAAAAAGGACAGGGTCCTGATCCTGATGCCGACTTCAGACATACCTGTCATTGCCATTCCGAGGATAGGGGGAATCACTGGGAGGAACCATCTGCGAGCTAAAAAAGCGTATATCACCCTGAAATATTTGATCGCTCAGGAAATTGTTCAATTTCGACCAACATCACAGCGGCCATTATGGCATATTCTTGCGATGATTGCCAATTCAACAGCAAGAAGGTCAAGTGGATCCGGCTGACCAGCGACCCTGACTTTGGAAATCGTCCCAGCGTCTGATCGGGTCTTTCCCCATATTTTATCAAAACGCGGGAATATAAGCGGAATAGCGGTGGAACATTCTCCAGATCAGGCGTATACTATTACCGACAGCTGATTGGAAGGATTGACAACTTGACACATAACCGCTTTCAGGGAGAAAACAATGCCTGAGTTCAGTTCACTGCAAATCATCATCGCGCTGGTTATTGGTGCGTTTTTTATTGTGTTTTATATCCGACGCTCCTGGTTCTGGTTCTGGAAGGTCACCAAGTTGTTCAAACAGTTCGGGGAGCTTGAGGCGTTGACGATCTCAACCAATAAAGAGGTCAAAGAGTTGAACAAAAAAGTGTCCCGGTTGATGGCAATGCTGGAAAAGCAGCAGAAAGGCTCAAAAAGCTGACATCTGCAGCATGGCGCTGATGAGTTCGGAAGCCGGTTTTCAAGAACCTCGGAAGCCAGAGGTGGCTTCCCGGATCTCCAGGAAGGATTCATGCGTTTCTTGAA
>JAHJRI010000394.1 GCA_018830885.1 bacterium
AGGACCGGGTGGTCGATTCAAAGCAACAACTTTCGGCTGCCTGACACTTTATCAGCTACCATTTGAGTATTCTTTTCCGAATTATGGTGGCAGTGTGTCCAAAAACCGGCTGCATTAGCTGTATTATTGGGTTTTTGAGTGAAAAACCAACGGGTGTTGAATAAATGCTCGTCTTGATAATTCATTAGCCATGTTTCGGCATCACGCCGATGCTTTTCGGCTGAGGTCTAACTATTCACCACTTTTTAATTGCCATCCAAGCGTGGACCAGTATGTCATTGAACTCATTCTCGACGGCCATCCATGGCCGTCTTCCGAGGGCGGTCAATGATCTTGCCACCGATAGAGAGTCTCTACCGGGTCAACGATATCTTCGGGAGGAGGTGTTGACAAGTTGGATCGAACTGCCAGTGGGCACCAGGCGACTGTCTGGACTCAGGATGCTGATTTTGCGACCTTTGAAAACGTCAGATTCTTTCCCAGGCGGCAGGAATAGTCGATATAGACGGCCTCGCCCCAATCCGCCATCTGAACCATGCATTTTGCCGGGGTTTGGGAAGTGAAGTCTGAAGTGAAAGGAAAGGTCTCTGCAATCGGTCTCCGTTCATCCAGAAGCAAATAACAACATTCATATGACTGCACGGACGGTGCTACGGGGCGCACCTGACAATGCATGTTGTGCATGCGATCGATCAGGTGCGGGGTTGAGAGGGGACTACCCGGCCAGTTCCAGGTACTGTTCGATTTCGATCACAGTGTCCCGGATCAGTTGCCCGTCGATCTCGATGATCCGGTTGGCCACCGTATTGATAAATTCCCGGTCATGGGAGGTGAATAGCAGCGTTCCGGGAAACTTTTTCAACCCCTCATTCACGGAGATGATACTCTCCAGATCCAGGTGATCGGTGGGGCCATCCATCAACAGCACATTGGCCCCGGACAGCATCATCTTGGACAGCATGCAGCGGACCTTTTCGCCGCCCGAAAGCACATTGGTCTTTTTGAAGACCTCTTCCCCGGAAAACAGCATCCGCCCCAGAAATCCCCGTACAAATCCGGGATCCTTATCTTCGGAAAACTGGGTCAGCCAGTTCAGCAGGCTGTTGGTACCGTTGTCGAAGTAGGCGGCATTGTCCTTCGGGAAATAGGCCAGGGAGGTCGTCACACCCCATTCGTAACTGCCGGCATCCGGTGCCAGCTCGCCGGCCAGGATTTTGAACAGCGTGGTTTTGGCGACATCGTTGTCCCCTGTAAAAATCACCTTGTCCCCTTTTTTCAACTCGAAGCTGATATTGTCCAGAATCCTGACGCCGTCCATGCTTTTGGTCAGGCCCTTCACCGTCAACAGGTTTTTACCGGCCTCTCTTTTTGGTTCAAAACTGATATAGGGATACTTGCGATTGGAGGGCGGCAGGTTATCCAGCTCCAGCTTTTCCAGTTGCTTCTGCCTGGAGGTCGCCTGCCTGGCCTTTGAGGCGTTGGCGCTGAAGCGGGCGATGAAGCGTTTCAATTCGTCTGCCTTTTCCTCCTTTTTCTTGTTGGCATTGGACCGCAGCTGCAGGGCCAGCTCACTGGACTGCTTCCAGAAATCGTAGTTGCCGGGGTAAATGGTGATCTGGCCATAATCCACATCGGCGATGTGGGTGCACACCTTGTTCAGAAAATGCCGGTCATGGGAGACCACGATCACCGTGTTTTCAAACGTCAGCAGGAAACTCTCCAGCCAGCGAATGGCGCTGATATCCAGATGGTTGGTGGGTTCATCCAGCAGCAGGATATCCGGTTGACCGAACAGGGCCTGGGCCAGCAGAACCTTCACCTTTTCCGTGTCGTTCAGCTCTTTCATCTGTTTTTCCTGATCGGCTGCTCCAATCCCCAGACCGGCTAGAATGATACCGGCGTCGGATTCCGCTTCCCAGCCGTTCATTTCCGCAAAGGAGGTCTCCAATTCAGCGGCTCGCACCCCATCTGCATCCGAAAAATCCGGTTTGGCATAAATGGCGTCTTTTTCTTCCATGATCTGCACCAGTTTTTCATTCCCCATGAGTACCGTTCTGAGTACGGAATACCCATCAAAGGCAAAGTGGTCCTGTTTCAGGATGGAGAGTCGCTTCCCCGGCACGATGTTCACGGTACCGCTCTGGGCTTCCATTTCACCGGAAAGAATCTTGATAAATGTTGATTTACCGGTTCCGTTGGCGCCAATCAGGCCGTAACAGTTACCCTGGATGAATTTAATCGTCACATCCTCGAAAAGTTTTTTCTTTCCAAAGCTTAGACTGATATTGGTTGTACTGATCATGTTGTTCTCTTTTCTTTAAGTTAGTATTTTTTAGTCACTAGTCACCACTTTTCTATTGCCATCCATCATTTCCATGCCGGTCCGATCTCCGGAAGCGTGGTTCAGCCCCGGTCTTTCGGGACCTGCAAATAAACCCGGCAGATCCAACCGGTCTCGAACAATCACAAGCGATGGTCTGTCCCAGTATCTTATCCCGTTGGCGTGCAGGGACGACGGTACGACCGGAACCTGTCTTTCAGCCCGTTATCTTGCAGCTTGTTACCGAGTGCGAATAGTCGAACGGTTATCGCCTGAAACCACTGTCAGCGGCAAACCCAATGTTTTTACGGATTCTTGCAGGTCAAAAAAGGGGGTATCCGGTAATGGGCGGGAAATAAGGTAACTGTTTAACATTGAAAGGTTTTGTCACCAGGAATCCAATTTGGTGCAGGAGATTCGGAATCCGGTGAGATCATTCCTTAATATTAGGGTGTTATTGTGATTCTGTATATAGCAAAAGCGAATCTGTGGACCTGAAAACCGCTATTTCGTCCAGATGATCCATCTTCTCTTTCCATTCCATATCCTGCCCGGGAAGAGCAGGGTCAGTCCAGGGGGATCAGTTCTGTCCCGGCTGTGGCCGGAGTGATGAATACTTCTGCGGTCAGTCCCGACTTGGAGCGGTATCTCTGGCAAAGTTCATGGGAGAATGGTTCAGACTTCATTTTATCCACCAGGGCAACACCGCACCCGCCGAAACCGGCCCCTGTCATTCGGGCACCATAGCATCCGCTGCTTTCCATGGCGGCCTCCACGATCTGGTTGAGTGGCTGACTGGAAACCTCGTACAGGTCCCGCAGGCTGACATGACTATCGTGAATCAGGTGGCCGGCTGCTTCCAGATCGCCGTTTTTCAGATGTCGGACGGTGGATAGAACCCGGTCGCTTTCTGAAACCACATGCAGTGCGCGCCTCCCGACGGCCTCATCCAGGCGATCGTATCTGGACAGTAGTTTCTCAAGGGTCAGGTCCCGCAGCGCCGTCACACCAAAAAAGGCTGCCGCTGTCTCGCACTGCTGTCTTCTGTGATTGTACTCGGTCCCGAGCAGTTTTCTGCGGGTGGTGGTATCCAGCACGGCAATGACCGCTTTTTCCGGGACAGGGACCGCTTCCAGTTCAAGCGATCGGCAGTCAATTAAAAGGGCACAATCACGAACCCCGCAGGCAGAGGCCAATTGATCCATGATGCCGCAGTTGATGCCGACCCAGTGGTTTTCCGCTTTCTGACCGATGACGGCCATCTCCGCCGGTTTGAGACAAAAGCCGGAAACCCCGGAAAATGCTTTGATCGCTGCCATTTCCAGGGCTGCTGACGATGACAATCCGGAACCGATGGGTAAATTTGACAGAATACAGCCTTTCCAGCCTGAGAGGGTGTACCCCCGGTTCTGCAGAACGGATGCAACCGCCTTGATGTATTCAATCCAGCCCGATTGGGTGTTGCGAAAGGCCTCCAGATGAAACCCCCCTGATTCACCAAAATCCCCTGCAATCAGTGAAACCGATTTATCGGGAACAGGCGAAAAGGCGATCCAGACGGCATAGTCAATCGCCATTGGAAAGACAAAGCCGTCGTTGTAGTCAGTGTGCTCCCCGATCATATTGACACGACCGGGGCTTCGAACCAGAAACCGGGGGTGTTCGCCAAATGAATCCTTAAACAGCCGCAATACAGAAGCTTTCATGAATACCCGGTGATGCTGGTTTCTGTTTGAAAAGCATATCTGAAATCGATCTCACACCCGTGTCCGCGGGTTCCGGTGTTAGCTCCCCCTGTGGTTCGGCCATGGATTAGATACCCGCCATCAACCGGCACCGTCTTCGTTTGCCGGGAGAGGATACGCCAGCCCTTGGAACAGGGGAAAAGGGCACAGACCAGGGGGCTGGGGATGCCGTTATGCGGCCTTTCTATCTTCCATTTGACGGATATCTGCCATGATTTCGACATACCGCGTCTCATTAATGGGATAAAAATAGAGTACCAGCAAGGCCAGCATGAAGAACACGGTGGAGATCGGTCCCAGCAACATCCGGATGCCCAGTGCCGCGGTTTCCGTCTGCACCACGTCAGGGATGTATCCGGTCAGTGATAGAATGGCCCCGGTGATACCCAGGGCCAGCGCCTGCCCGATTTTGGTGCCGAAGGTCCAGATGCCATAGAACGCGCCTTCAGTGCGTTCGCCGGTCAACAGGTAGTCGTATTCAACGGCATCCGGCACCATGGCCCAGGGCAGTGCATAGATAAATCCGGCGCCAACCCCTGCCAGAACCATCATCAGCAGGGAGAATGTGAGGCCGTAGAGGTGTCCCAGAAACGAGAGGAGCATCATGGCGATTGAAAAAATGACCAAGCCGCTGGCGTAAACCGGCTTCTTTCCGAATGTTCTCGAGAGTTTAACACTGACGGGAATGAAGAGCATGGCAACCCCCAGCAGGGTAACCATGGCCAGGGTTGTCTTGGATTCGTCGTGATGGATATATTTGAAATAGTAGATGGCAATACCGCTGACAATGGTGATGGCAGACAAATGGGCCGTATAGGTCAGCAGAATAAGGACAAAGGGCCGGTTTCGGAACACCCTCAGGTAGGTCCTGAAAAATCCCACGGTGGGGGCCACTGCGGCTGCTTCCGTCTCCCTGACGGAAAAAAACGTGATGAGTGCCGTTGCCATCATGAGAAAGCCGAAGATGACGCCGATCATGGTGTATCCGAGATCCCTGCTGGAAAAGGCATTCACGATGGGCAGCGCCGCACCGGCGCCCAGCAGTGTCCCGATAACAGCAAAGCTGAATCGGTAGCCGTTCAGGCTGGTCCGTTCATGAAAGTCCTTGGTCATTTCCGGTGTCAGCGAGTTGTAAGGGATATTGACCAGGGTATAGGCGGTGCAGAGCAGGCAAAAGGTAAGCACCCCCCAGATAAACAACCCGATCTGGCTGGAGAGATGGGGATTCGTGAACATGATGATCATGGAGAGAAACAGCGGTATGGACCCGAACAGGATAAACGGTCGCCGCCTGCCCCATCGGGTGCGGGTTTTATCTGAAATGTACCCGGTCAACGGGTCTGTGATGGCATCCCAGAGCTTGCCGATCATCACGATGGTACCGGCGAGTCCCGCTGAGATACCAACGGAGTCGGTGAGATAGTTGAGAAGCACAAAACCGATGACCGTAAAAAAGAGGTTTCCCCCCAGATCGCAGACCCCAAATCCCATTTTCTGCTTCAACGTGAGTTTATCCTGTTGCATCATGTTCCTTTTGCCGGGTTCACAGCTCGCACAAGTCTGACAGGGGCTGGCGTCAAACGAGGACCGGGATAGTTGCCTGCGCGGTTATTCGGTGAATCTTCAGACCCCTGGCCGGCCTGGAAAAACCGAAAATTGACCGGCTCATACCAGCCGATAGACCTAAAACCAGCGGCAAATTATTCCAAGTTGCTGAAAATAAACACTTTACAGATAGTGTGTCAATATTGTATGCATCGTAGAATGCAGTGTCGCACCATGTCAATCACATTCTGGCCGGCAGTGCCGCGCCGGCCGGAATTTTGCCTGGCATTCATCTGGTGTTGATGCCTGGAAACAGCGGAAGAATATCGGTTAACCACGCCCATTCCGTTCAATCACACACAGGTCTCGGCTTCTGCTCAGAAAAAGGGGTGAATCGGGACTTCAAATGTAACATGTTCACTGGATTGGACATCACGCAAGATGGCTCGAAACAACAGTTTTTCCTGTAAACAGTTCACCATCCATCAAGACCGCTGCGCGATGAAGGTCACCACGGATGCCTGTATATTCGGTGCCTGGCTCGATCCGGGGAGAGGCTCCAGAGTGGTGGATGTGGGGACCGGCTGCGGAATCCTGTCCCTGATGATTGCCCAGCGCAGCCGGGTTTCCATCGATGCCCTGGAAATTGACGAACAGGCGGCATTGCAGGCGGGTGAGAATTTTGCAG
This sequence comes from bacterium, assembly GCA_018830885.1. Taxonomy (GTDB): domain Bacteria; phylum SAR324; class SAR324; order XYD2-FULL-50-16; family XYD2-FULL-50-16; genus JAHJRI01. Next base: position 6,299 of record JAHJRI010000394.1, read on the forward strand.
CATCTCCCTGGCCGCGACAGATCGTCATCCATCATGTCGCCCTGTCGGATTTTGTCAGTCGGTCTGAAACCAGGGGTATCTACGACCACCTCGTGTGCAACCCCCCCTTCTACCATCAACTGTCGAGATCCGTCGATCCACAGAAGCGACTGGCCTGGCATGATGACAGTCTGGGGTTGGAGGATCTGGTGGATGCAGCAAAAATCCTGCTGAACGAAAACGGCGCCCTGCATGTCATGGTTCCCTTTGCGGCCAGAGCGAGGCTGGAAGCTATTTGCCGTTTCCGTGAGTTTTATCCATACGCGGCATGCAGCATCAAGTCCTTTGCGGATCGACCTCCCCATCGGCTGTTTGCCAGTTTCAGCCGCTTCCAGCGGCCCTGTCTGCTTTCGGAAACCGTGATTTATCAACAGGAAAAGATCTATACAGCCGCCTGTAAAAACCTGCTGCACCCCTTCCTGCTTCATCTCTAGCCAAACGATGGGACAAAGCGCATCAAGCGTTTTAATCTCCCGCAGACAGAATCCTTCCCAATGAAATCTTCTTGAAGAATATCGAAAAGAATAAAGGCATACCTATGGAGGCTGATAAAAATTTGAATATACAGCAAGGACATTGGCAAGACAGCTGGCACGAGAGTGCAGACAGCTGTTAGTTGGTCATATGGAAAGCACCGCTCTCTGGAAATCGGACTGGCACTGGCCACCAAACCTGACCTGGTGATGCTGGATCAGCATGTCGCCGGTATTTCCCAGGAAGAGACCAGAAGCACTATTGAGCTGATCCGGTCATTGACGGAAAACAAGACCATGGTCATCATAGAGAACGACATGGATGTTGTTTTTTCCCTGGCCGATCGCATCACCGTTTTACATCACGGAGAAATAACAACTTGCGGCCCACCGAAGCGAAACCGTGGCGCTGCTCGGTCGAAACGGGATGGGAAAAAGCACGACCTGTAAGAGAAATAACATAGCAATTCAACGATCAGGAGAAATATTTATGGAAAACGGAATTCGACGAAGCCCGGAAACCACAGTCAAGGCAAATGGGATTGATATCGTCTATGACACTTTTGGGGATCCACACGCCACTCCCCTGTTGCTGGTCAATGGTCTCGGTTACCAGCTGACGCACTGGGATGATGAATTCTGCGGTCAACTGGCGCAAAGAGGATACCGGGTGATTCGATTCGACAATCGGGATGTGGGGTTGTCCACCGACTTTAATGAAAAAGGGATTCCGAATCTGGGGACAATGACAGCAGCCTTAATGAAGGGGGAATCCGTTGAGGCGCCATACCATCTCAAGGATATGGCCAATGATGCCGTCGGTCTGCTGGATGCGCTCCAGATTGAGGCGGCCCATATCGTCGGTATGTCCATGGGTGGAATGATCACCCAGATGATCGCCATTCATCACCCGGCCAGGGCACTGACGATCACATCCGTCATGTCCACCACGGGGGATCCCACGCTTCCGCCGCCTACCCCTGCAGCCATGGAAATCCTGATGACACCGGCCCCGTCAGAGAGAGAAGCAAACATTCAGCGTTCTGTGAAGGTGGCTCAAATACTGGCAGGACCCGGTTACCCGATTAATGAAGAACAAATTCGGATCCGGGCAGCAAAAGTATTTGATCGAAAATTTAATCCGGCCGGTTATGCCAGACAGTATGCTGCCATTTTAGCCTCTGGAGACAGAACAGAACAACTGCGCTGCTTAACCATACCAACGCTGATCATCCACGGCGATGGGGATCCACTGGTACCGTACGCGGCAGGACTTGCGACGTTGAAAGCGATTCCAGGGGCAAAAATGGAAACCATCAAGGGGATGGGGCATGATCTGCCCCCTGAGGCCTGGAAACAGATCATCAATGCCATTGCTGTGCATGCTGTCCAGTCGTAACTTAATTCCAGGGCTTTAGTGACAGCCGGAGTCGAAACGACCCCATTGTCTGCCAAAGGGTCAGGGGTTAATATTGATGACATTTTTGCCGAAGACGAGAAAAGGACGACATTCGATTCATTGTATTTCGGCCAGCCTGGATAGTCGCACAACGGTCGGGTGCGGCCCCGTAAGCCGCTGCCATCCATCACGACCTGGTTCTTCGGGGCGGTGATGGACTGTTGAGCCGGCGGACAACGGGGAAAAACGGCCAGGGACAACCGCCGTCAGTCCCACTTGAGCTGTAGTTCGATGGGAAGATCCACAAAGGCTGCCAATATGGCCTCCTGGATGCCTGTTTTGTTGTTACCGTCGGCTTTGAGAAGCACCCTGACGGTGGCGGTGATTTTCCCGGATTTCAGCATCTCGGTCTGAATATCCAGGACCGTGTCCTTGCCGGTGCGTTCTTCGATTTCCTGTCTTATTTTTTCCTTTGCAGCGAGTTCTCTAAGCTTCCTTGTCGACATCCGGACCCGGAACGATCAGGATGTCCGCTGTTTCCGAGAGCAACAGGTCCACAATCACATCGGGGGCCAGCAGGTAATTGATGCAACTGACGACACAGGCGGTCTCCACTCCCCAGATGACTGCGGGAATCAGATCATAGGTGGGGCAAAGTATGGCCACGACGCTGCCGGTTGTCGTGGCCAGGTCCGACACCATATTGGCATTGCGGGTAATCTCCTGCAACAGTTCACGATTGCTGCGAGTGCGCGCTGGCTGGGTAAGCGAGGACGCTTACCGGGGAATCAGGGGCAGCAGAATATGGGTTTGATACCGGCTGTTATGGTAAACCGTCTGAAACGCCGTAGCCAATGTTTTTGCTTCATGGGCCAGCTCGCCGGTATTGGGGTTGCGATCCCAACGGGGAAAATTGCTGCTGGAAATCTCCAGCCGGATGCGATGACCTTTTTTAAACACGTTACTGGTGGCCAAAAGATCAATATCATAGGTGACGACCGCATGGGGAGTGATCAGACTCGGTTCGGTGTCCCGACCCATCCGATAGCGGGCGCGAATGATCCCGTCGGCGATGTTGAAGGCCCTCCCGTCCGGGTGCACATCGACCAGTTTCGCCGTGAAATCCGTGTCCGGAGCACTGCTGGCCGCAAAAAGCCTGACGGACAAAGGACCCGTGACTTCAACGTCCTGCTCCAGAATATCGCTGGTGTATACCAGCACATCCAATCGTTGCTCGAGAAGCGTCTGGTCAACCGGACCGCGGTGATAATACTGCGGCAGGATGTGATTCCCACCCATCGTGGGTACGGGATTATCCGGGTCAAACACAAAGTGATCCTCAGGTTCGTTGACGGGCGGGTCAAAAGACAGACGGCCGTCGCCGAGAAGGGAATTGGCCTTGCCGGAGCTGTGTATGTAGAACGGCGTGTATTGTGTTCTGGCCAGCGGCCATTCGGTTTCTCCGCGCCAGACGTTGTCGCCCATGACAAATAGCTTGACTGGTGGTTCATCGTTAATGCTGTTTTTGACACCCTTCAGCCAATAATCGAACCATTCAAGGTGAACGTTTGTCAGATTTGTTTTCAATTCCAGCAGCAGGGTGGAAGCGCTTAAGCCGAAATTGAGTTCTCCTACCGAATCGGTGATGCCGACGTGCGTCCAGGGGCCGATCACCATGCGGGTCTTTTCCCTTGCTTCCGGCGTTGCCGCCTCATTGCGCATGCTGGTAAAGTGCTGCAGATCATGCTGCAACAGCAAATCATACCATCCGGTGTAGATCAGGGCCGGTACCTGGACACGATCATGCTTGTCAATCAGGGTCTGCTGCTTGTGGTAATCATCATAAAGGGGATGTGCCAGCGTTTCATAAAAATAGGGGGCAAATTTGTCTCCCAGTTTCATCACCTCAATCTCCTGAAACGGCAACGCTCTGAAAACCTGCTCGATGTGATCGATGTTGGAAAACAGGGCCATCAGTTCCGGGATCAGCTCAGGCGAGTCCTTTTTTGCCTTCCTGATGCCATTTGGACCGTGGAGCAACAGCGCCCAGGCGATGATAATAGAAAGTTCCAGCGCCCCTCCCCGATAGTGGTAAAAATCCATGGCGGATGCAAACGGGAAAATCGCTTTCAGGTGCGAAGGCTGCATTACCGCAGCAAACCACGGCGTTGTTGCATAGTAAGAATAGCCAAACATGCCCACATTTCCATCGGCATTGGGCAGGGAGGCCGCCCATTCCACCGTATCGAATCCGTCGTTGAACTCATCCCGATAGGGATAAAACCTGTCCCCATCAGATTCCCACCGTGCCCGGACATCCTGAATAATCACCATATAACCGGCCTGGGCCGCTTTGATCGGATCCATGGTTGTCTGAAAAACCAGTGACATATTTGCTTTGCTGTATGGCGTTCTCTGCAATAGAACCGGAAACCTGCCCTCAGTGGCCGGACGGTAGATATCGGCTCTCAGCACGGCACCATCCCGCATGATAGCCGGAACGTTGAACGCCATAATAACATCAGGAATCTTTTGGCTCATTACTTGAACTCCTCTGAGATTTATTAAGGGCACCTTGATTAATTAAGACTATCGACCTTACCGCACCAAAGGGTTGATCTTGCAGGAAACGCACGAGTCCATCCATGGATCTCCTGGAAGCCATTCATTGCTTCCAGGGTGCTTAAAACACAATACCTTCGGGGCTGGGCGGAATAGGAACCGAATGGAACCAAACAATTAATGCTTCGGAGCAGCTGCCATTAACTGCTCCCACAGTTTCCGGCTAAAACCGGGATCCCCCTGCAGCGCCATCCTGGGGGCATATCCCAGGCGGGCGACCACCAAACCCAGGGAAGGACAGACAAACAGGCTCCGTCCAAAATGACCCAGGGCTGCCACCGTATCATCCGGTGCCGCCGGCCACATGGGTCCATCCTGTTTCCGGGTTTCCAGTGGCATGATAAACTGGCCTTGACCGTTGACCCACCAGAGATGGCCATAGGCCGGATTGAGTGCCTGGGAGGGTTGGATTATCTCCAGAAAACGGGCCTGGTCATTGATGATTCTGGTCTTCCCCCATCTGCCGTCTGCCAGGAGCAGTAATCCCAATCGGGCCATGTCCCGGGCGGTGGTTGCCAGCCCCAGCATGGTCACCCTGTTCATTTTGGGAAACCCGGTTCTTTCCAGCCAGGTGGTATCTTCCATCCCGATTGGATCGGTTAACCACTCCCGGGTTAACTTCTGGTAATCCATCTTCGCCGCTGCCGCGATCACTCGAATCAAATGCTGATAGGCAGGTGTATTGTAAAACCACCTGGTGCCCGGTTCAGTTTCGAATTCCAGCTGCTCGTTCAACCCTGTGGTCATGGTCAGGATGTGCCTGAGCGTCACTCTGGCTTCGGCCGCTTCATCTGCCAGTGACCAGCCTGCTCCCAGATACCTGGCAACCGGATCGTCAAAATCGAGCAGGCCCTTTTCCCGGGCAAGGTAGGCCAGGATAGCGGTGAATCCCTTCTGGGTGGATGCCGCATCTTCGATGGGACACCCTTCCTTATTGACTCCCTGCTGAAACGACCGGTAGATTTTCACCGAGCCGTCATCAGTTCCACCCT
>JAHJRI010000005.1 GCA_018830885.1 bacterium
GACGAGGTCTAAAAATGGCTGGAAATTATTGGCAGCAGGGAAAGGCAGCTAAAGAGGATGACCTGAATACATCACTGATCTGAATTGCTGGAAAGGATCTTTGTTAGCAGGCAGCTACTGCGATAGCAGTTTAGTCCAATCCGAATTATGAGCACAAACTGAAGAGTACGTGGCTTGTGTTTGTTGCCATATTCAGACTTTGGACACAGAAACCGATTCAAATTCTTCGTACGAACTTACCAGAATTATCTCTTGCCAAATCATAGAAATACATGTTAGCCTCATCGGTAAGAAAGGGTTGAAAGTAATCCTGAACGGGGGCCTGTATCACTCAAGCCCTATCCCCAAAACTTTCTGTTGTATCTGCTATACCCTGTTTTTCTTTTTTCTTTTCATACTTTTCTTGAAAAGAAATACGAGGGGGCTAATTAGATTCTATTCTAATGATGAGTGCGTGTTTCTATATTTCAAGAGGTAATTATGAAAAGGAACCATTCGTTTCTCCCGCTAAGAAACCGTCTCAGCATCTTTATCGATGATCTTTCTCCTGATAGGATTAAGTCTGGTGTCAAAGAAGCGCGGTTAAAAACAGAACCAACCCCAAGTCAAAGACAGAAAAAGAGTCTGAATGATTTGTCAAAGGCCCTAGGTTTCACAGGAGGCTTTGATGGATACCAAAAGGAATATCCAAAACTGCTAGCGTTCCTGCAAGACCACGGCATGACTCGGTTGGTCAACTTAGTTGATTGTCGGGCCAGCAACTTTGGGTTTCAGATCACACACGAACAGCTTGCTGGTCGACTGTTTATGTCCGGATTACCCTTACCAGAAAAGGTATTCACTGGATATAACTTCGATTACAATCGTGTGTTCAACCATCAGCGAAACGCATTTGGAGTCGTGTCAAATGCCCACTGGAGCAACGGCTTCTGGCAGCAGGTTGATTTTTTGGTCAACAACTTTGATGGATCTCTCAAGGATTTTGGTCTTCCAGAGTCGTACTTAAATGACAAGCCATGGAGTATGCTGGAGGCCTTCCTTGCAGAACATGAAAGTGACCTACCAAGCCCTCTTTTTCATCTGCTTGGGGATGTTATCATCCGGCCATATCAAGGCCCAGTGAGTTTGAACCAGTTCTTAGGCCAAGAGAGGATTGAAAGTGGATTACCTGTCAGTCTCCTTGAGAAAGACCGCCCATGGTCGGTGTTCAAGGCATATCACCGAAAAGAGTCCGAAGGTAAGCTATCAGATTTCTACAAGAAGAATCAGGTTCTTTCTGAACTTCTGGCAATAGAGTTTGACCTTTCTAAGGAAGGGTGGGTTGAGATTGTGCAATACAATCACAACCTCGTATTCCTTAAAGGGAAGAACGGTGACTACGATTTTGTGTTTCGAGAAATGCGAAACACGGAACCTATATTCCAGGCTAGTGCAACACGATTGGATACATCATCCTTTTTGACGCCTGAGAGAGAAAAAGAGTTTCTCACAGAGTATTATTTCAAAGAAGGAAAGTGGCGAGACAAGGACATGCACGAAGCCTACTGCCACTTTTACAGTACCTATGATGATGACTATCCTGGCGAGGAAAACCTGCTGTATCGGTTCATGACTGAGAAAATGGGAGAGGATATTACCACCCTTCCGAAACTGAATCCCCATGTCTTTAACCCCACAAAGACTTGTCGGTTTGATCCCGGTGAAATCGTTATTTATTCTGATGCGGCAGATTACTGTAAAAGTGTTGGTGTTGATCCTCAAAGTCTTGTGGATCGGCATATCACCGGTGAGCATGGGCTTGATCGTGGAACAAGATATACAGCTGCTGCCTGGGAGTATGATCAATGGAAAAAGAGTATTGGTCACACTGGTGTTTACGAAGCAAAATCCCGAGGGGAAGTCCCTGTCCAACAAGGATGGGCTCATCCAGAAACATGGGATCTAGAACCAGTAGCGCTCATTGGGAACAAGCCAGATCGTTCCTTTTTCAGTGCCTATTTGCTTGAAAAGGCCCCGTCAATCATGGTTAGTGTTCGTACTGATCACTTTCCACATCCTCAAACTTCCGTCACTCTCAAGGATTTTAGCGCAGTGAGTTATCTGACCGTCGATGATGAGCATGATTATGAAGCTATTCTATTGAAAGAGAATGTCGAAGGGATGCTGAAGTCTTTTGAAACAGGAGGTGAATAAATGACAGCCTACCACTACCAATGCCCGAGATGCTTTTGCACTCTATACTCAGATGCTGCTATTGAAGGTGAAAATCGTCGATATTACATAACTGATGAGCTATGTGGAGATTGTCAACGAGAAATAGAAGATGAGGAAGACTATGATGAATACTAGATAATATGTAGATAATCCCAATAACCATTAGCGCTTTCAAGCTGTATATCATCAATCATACTAAAGTAATAGATAGTTTTCCATTTTGATGCTTGATGGAATTGATGTGCTAATCGGAACCAGTTGAACCGGGTGGCGAAACTACCCGGTTCTATCCATGAAACAACCTATTAACCATTCTGAATAAACGTACCTTGTCGTAGAGATAACGAGTTAATTGGCCTCAAGTCCCAGGCTGACAATGCCAGCAAAATATTCATAACCGGTATTACGGCAACAAATGCGGCTCTAAAAAGCCCTCGTTATATTCATAAACGGTATTATGTACACAAATAGCGAATTTATTAATATTGAGCTAATTTTCCTCGTTGATCCTTGTATTTGCCTCGGAAACCTTGGATTTCACACTCCATAATCCCGATTATTGGAGTTTTTCAATGGTCCCATTACTGCGTGACAGGGACAGTTGGATGGAAATATCAGCTACTCATTGTAAAGAGCTTGGATCTCAGATACTGAAATCGCGCGATTGTATATTCGGAAATCGTCCAGCTCACCCGTGTGATAATATTGATTTGTATAATTATTGCCAATCTTGTTAGGAAGGGTTTGAGCATCAATACCGCCAGTCTGTGAATTTGTGTCTACAAGATTACCATTTATATAAAAACTCACACCACTGGTTTTATTATAGACTAATGTCCAATGGTATCCATTCAGAGTCATAGTCCCTTTTCCGGACGATCTGAATTCACTTGCATAGATCCCAACAGAATGCTTGCTGATAAACCAGCTCAGGGCCTGCACCATTCCCTGGTCTTTGGGATTTTGGCGTAGAACCTCAACCATAGAGCAGATGGCATGTAGTGAATAATTGTTGCCGGGACCGCCAAAAGTAGGCATCCCTCCGGTAACAGTCATTGCCCTGGGATCGTCTTTGGGTAGGGCCAGCATGTTGCGAGTTGTTCTTGCTGCTGCTGGAAAACAGCTGTACAGGTCAAAGTGATCAATATCCTCTATTCCAATACCTGCTTCGATCATTGCTGCATCAGCAGCTACCCCTACCGATGGTGAGGCATAAAACCTTTCTCTTTCTGTGACGTGCCACGTATCGGAGGCATCACCCGAACCGAGCAGGTAGATCCATTTATCTCGAGGAATCCCCAGTTCTTTGGCGTATGCTTCATCCGTCATGAAAAGAGCAGCTGACTGATCCACATCCATAATCGAACACATATATTTCGTATAAGGCCATGAGACAATGCGGTTTTTTCCTGAAACATCCAAGATTTCGCCGGCTGTTTTGCTTTCAAACCAGGCATAAGGATTTCCAGTGGCTTTTCTTGAGAGTGAGGCGCAGAATTCTCCCAGTTCCAGGTAGTGGTCTTGAAGAGACAGTCCTTCTTTGGCGCGCAGGCTGTTCTCGAACAGCGGGTAGATGTGAATCGGCAGCATCAGGCCGTATTTCATTTCCAGGGAGGTCAATGGATCTCGCAGGTCTCCCGCCATCCACGGTCTCTTCTCCGGAAAGCTTTGATCCCAGCTCTGGCCGCTGCTCTTGGTTGACTTCAACTTTTTGGAATAAAGCGCCTCTCCGCCACAAATGAGCCCCAACCGGGATTGACCTGAGGCAAGCCGTTCCTTCATTTGATTCACATACCACTGCGGGGCGCAAGCACCGATCCAGGTGTATGCCATATGGTCAGGCTTGATACCTAAGCTGTGATTCAGTTTTGAGTATGGATCATCGCCGGTCATGGAAAAACTGTTGACCAGTAACAGGGTGTCCACTTTTTTGGCCAAGTCCCTACACTGAGCATCCTCTTCGGCTTTACGGACCGCTGACGCTATCAGCTCATCGACTTCTTTAGGCTCATCCGTTTGCCGGCTACGGTTAACATGCTGTCCAACACCAATAATGACGGGTCTGCTGGTTTTGTAATCCTGATTCATCTGTTCTCCATTAACAAACAATTGATATCACATGGAAATATATCCCTCAACGATTCCACAATCCTGGCGTAATATGAGTTTGCATACCTTACAATGCCCAATCTAGAACCTGTCTGGTCATTTATCCCCGGAAGCAGGGACATCAAAAAAAGCAATTCAGCACTCTCACTGTTTGGTTTTGGGTAGAAGTAGGTGTTTTTCAACCGGTAGTAGCAGCGGGTCAAAAAGGATATGGGCCGCCTGACAGAGTATATTCGCCGTGAGAAAAAAGTCAGTTTATTCAGTTTTTCAAAACCCTCTTTCATATTGTCTGCGTCCCATTCAACGATTCGCTCCTGTTGGGTAAACCCCCAGGTGTTAAAGCGATCTGCCAGTTGAATGCTTCGAAACTCTGCTTCAAAATGTAGTGGGCCCGGCATGACCATTGGTTGCATGTCATTAATGGCCTGCACCGCCTGGGCTGCGGTCTCCCTCAGTTCTTGCCTTCCAGCGGCAAGATAAGCCCGGCTTTTTTCTCCAGAGGTGTATGTCTCCTTCCGTTTGTCCACAACCACAGATTTTGCCCAGGGTAACACCCGCAGGGCCTGTTCTACTGCAACATCTTCACCGGAAATAAATCCGACCGGAATACCGAATTCTCCCAGGTAGCCAGCATAGATGTCCATTTCACCAACCCTTGTTCCGTTGAGCAGCATTTGAGAGAAGACACCATAATGGGTATGGGGAAAGAAAGCGTCCTCTGTACCCGAAGCGGCATGGATGGCGACGTAAAGAATCAGGTCGTATTGTTCGATGTCACCGTAGAAGATTGGTTTAATGAAGTGTCCGCCCACATATGTTGCCCGAGGATCCAGTTTGTCGATCAGGCAATTAAAGCCGATTTCATGGGTATCTTTGACTGTAACCCGGTCCGCTCCTCCATCAAACGCCCCTCCGACGACATGGTTAATATCTTCGGTCAGGCAATGACGGCCATATTGCCATTCTGCTGTTCCCATCCGGCATTGGCGCATCCGCCAAATTCCGAAACTACCATCAATATCAGCAAAGACTGCGACGTGCATACGAATTCCCTTATTTTGTATTCAACGATTGAAGGTTGAATTTACCCCTGATCAAATCCAATCCAGGTGGTATTATTTGAAACAGGCTCACGCTCACTCACCAGGCGATTGGCTGGGAAATCCCAGTCTGGATATCCGAGGGCGATTGCGATGACGATTTTTTTATCTTCCGGAATCCCAAGAATTTTTCTGACAACCTCTGGATACAGTACACTCTGATCTTCAATGCAGGTTCCCAGGTCATATTCCACTGCAGCAAGACAGAGATTCTGCATGGCTGCCCCAAGGTCGAGCAGCGGGCCGGATTCTATCAACGACTTATCAGTCAATAAAAATACACCCACCGGAGCGTCAAAAAAACGAAATCCTCGTTCCATCCATTGCATTCGTTTTTCTGTATCTTCCCTCGGGATTTTCATCAGTGTAAAGATCCGCTTGGCAAGGCCAACTTGTCGCTCACGGAAGACAGAATCATTCCCCCATCCGACGACCTGATGATCTGGGTTCATGACAGATCCATTGCACAGGTTCTCGACAATTTCCTTTTTCAGCCGAGTTAGTTTTTCACCGGTTACAACAATGAACTCCCAGGGCTGTGTATTCATGGCGGAAGGAGCCTTACAAGCTGCCTCAATGATGCTAACAATAACTTCTTTTGACACCGGATCCGGTTTAAATCCCCGGATGCTTTTTCTTTTTTTAATGCCTTCAATAAGATTCATCTGATTTCTCGCAAAATACTCAAATAAGGTTTGTTATGGATGATGTGACAGAAAAAGACGATTTATAGGTTACATCGTTTAATGTAAAAATGAACCGCCGGATGTCAGCCCAAAAACGCTGTGCCAATGATTCAACCCGCTGAATAACCGATTTAAACAGGTTAGCTCCTGACCTTACACTTGATATTTTATTGTCTATCCAGGTATTCAGCGTATTCAAGCAGCTTAGCCAATACTGTGGCGGCTCTTTCAGAATTAGGGTATGGGGAAAACCCCGCCTCACTTATCTTTACCGTCCCTTCAGTAAAAGTAGTCGTTATAACGGGTTTCCCATAGTCATCAATCCATTTTTCCAGTAGTGCATCAATGATCGGTTCCACTAATGATACAACAGTGTCCATATTGATCTCCCCTGTTTGACCATTTGCGATTAACCTAAAAACCTGACGCAGGTTTATAAAGAAGGACCTTTCCATCATTTTTTCAGTAGTCAGAGCTGTGGATATGACATCGGCAAAACTGTCTAGTTCTTCAGCCTTTGTTGCGAGTACGGGCCCAAGAGTAATATTCAGAATGCTTTGAAGCAGACCTTTTATTTGAATTTTATCGCCGGAATCAAGTATCTGAAGAGCCGAAAGTGCCAGTTTTTCAATTTCTGTCACATCCATTTTCAAATCATCAAAACTCCAGCTTTTATCCCCGCTGGCAAACACAGAAGTGATTCCGGAAAAGGAGCCGAATCCCATAAAAATAAGAGCATCCACTTCATCGCATTTCAACAGAATTTCAGGAGCTTTCATGTATTGAACCACATCCCGGTCGCCTGCTGGATCAACCGGGTTCCCATGACTCCATCTTGGAGGAAACATGGTATTGAACTCGGCCATTACTCTGTCGGGAAGGTCAATCATGTTCAGACCCCTCAGTGCACACGCATCAGCAGCCATCACCCCATAGCTACCCCCTGGTGTCGTCACAACCAGGTTACGCCCTTTTGGCAATGGTTGTCTGAGAAAAGCAATGGCAACATCCAACAGTTCTGTTGATGTATCAACTCGTAAAACACCGGCTTTTTTAAAAGCAGCCTCATAAACTGAATCGGTACCTGAAAGGGCGCCAGAATGAGAAGAAATAGCTCGGGCAGCTGCGTCGGTTCTTCCTGGTTTTACAACGATTACCGGTTTTTTTCTGGTTATAGCACTGACTTTCTCTACGAAACGGGCTCCATCATTCAACCCTTCGATATATACCAAAATAACCTTCACTGAATCATCAAGGCCTGCATATTCAATATAATCCTCAATTTGAATATCAGCTGTGCAACCACAACTCACATACTGTTGATAGCCAATACCGCGAGCCGTCGAATCGGCGACAATGGCACTCCCAATATTTCCCCCCTGGGAGATTAGAGCCAAGGGTCCCTTTTCAATTTTCATGGGAAACATAAAAGCCGGCAGGTTAGCAGGAGCACTCCACATTCCCATACAATTGGGCCCCACCAAACGAATCCCTCCCTTTTGAGCGATTTTCAGTACTTCATCCTGCATCGCTTTACCCTTGGAGCCGGTTTCTGCAAATCCAGCTGAAATTATAACTGCAGCTTTAACTCTTTTGCTGACACAATCTGTTACTACTTCGGCCACTATTTCAGCAGGAACAACGATCACTGCCAGATCAACGTTACCTGGAATATCAGTCAGAGTCGTGTATGCTTGGTGTCCCTGTACTTCCGACTCCCGATTGTTAACTGCATAGATCATGCCTTTATATTGGTTTGCCAGGTTTGAAAAGGTTGTATATCCCCACTTAGTGCTATTGTTGGATGCCCCAACCACAGCAACAGATGTTGGGTTAAAAAGCGGTCTTAATTCATCGACAATATTAACAGATTCCATTAATGCTCCTTTTTAATAATGCACCTATCTTAGTACTTTAATTGGCGTTGGTTTGTAGTTTAAACTTATATAGTGCCGCCATTGCTTTCATAGCTTTTTCTGATGAGAGAAAAATCGGGATTGCAAAATTCTCCAGTATGTTTATCAGTTTCAATTCTTCCACTTCCTGTGAAGAACTCCAAAATATGAGCGGTTTCCCTATTTCCCGGAAACTCTCCAGAAAAAAATCAATTTGACTCTTCAGAGGACCTGATATTGCCTCTGATATATCAGGTCCTGTAAACATCGACATGAATCCATGGGGGGGCATTTGTATTGCGATAACATCCACATTCTCATCCTTTGCAATAGCAAACAGGCCGTCAAGCGCTAAAGAGAGTTCTCCCATGTGGAACTCCATACAAACCCCAAGATCAAAGGGATTTAATTCAATCTCCCAGGGGGGGAACAGCTGTTTTAGGATTTCATAAGTTTCATTGGTAAAATTGGCCAACTGTAGCCCATTCATCTCGCAGGCATCAGTAGCCATTACACCTTCTCCTCCGGACAAGGTCAAAATGGCTAAGCGGTTGTTTTTGGGTAGAGGAAGAAATTGAAAAGCCTTGGCCAGGTCGTAAAATTCTTCAAGATTCTGAGCTCTGATC